>CAJOMK010000050.1 GCA_905235495.1 uncultured Methanobrevibacter sp. | reverse complement strand
ATCTTAAAGGAACATGGTGCAAAATCTGTAGATGTATGTTGTGTTCATCCTGTTTTAGTAAACGATGCTGTCTTAAAGATTATGGCTGCTGGTGCTCGTGACTTGTCAAGTACTGACACATTGACATCAGATGTCAGCACAATTTCTTTAGCAAAACTTATTGCAGATTCTTTAAGATAATTTATTTTAATATTTTAATATTCTTTTATAATATTCTAATATTCTTTTATTTTTTATTTATTTCAATAGATCTAATTTTTATTTTATTAATGGATAATATTCCATTATTTTTATTTATTCTATTTAATTTTTAAAAAAGTATTACTTGCGTCTTGTTGCAATAATAATTGTTTTATTTATTGACAATAGTTTTATATTACATTAATGAAAATATTATATTATAATTTAATTAATTTATATTTGGAGATATGGAATGCACGAATTTGCTATGGCTCAAGGGATTTTCAGCACAGTTTATGACACAGCGGAAGCTAATGATGCGATTGAAGTAACTGAAGTGGTTATTGAAATCGGAAGATTGGCTATGTTGAATCCTGAACAATTGAAGTTTATGCTTGGCGTTATGTTTGAAGGCGAAGAACTGACTAAAAATGCCAAGATGATTATTAATACTATTGATGTGGATATCAAATGTCACAATTGTGGCTTTGAAGGTGTAGGTGATATTGATGACAGTGACCATTATGCACCTATGATTTTATGCCCTGAATGTGAAAGTCATAGGGTTGAAGTTTTAAACGGTAAGGACATTACTGTTAAAAGCATCAGTATTGAAAAAGAAGATGATGAAAGTGAGGAATAAATCACAACAAGAAATTCTATTGATTTAATTAATGATTCAATTAAGAATCCTTATACTTTTGTCATAAACTATCAAAAATATTGTCCAAATTTTTAAAATTATTAAACTTATTATGAAATTATATGTTTAGAAGGTGAATCATATGCATAAGATTGCAGATGTAGAGATAGCAAAGAACATTATGGATGCTAATGACAAATTAGCACATAAGAATTTACATTTATTGGAAGACCACGATATCTTTTGTGTAGACTTCGTAGGGGCTATTGGATCAGGTAAAACCGCTCTTATTGAAGACTTAATTGATAATCTTGATGAAAAAGTAGGTGTACTTGCAGGAGATATTATCAGTGATTTTGATGCTGATAGAATCAAATCTCACAATGCACCTGTTGTAGGATTGAATACTGGTACTGAATGTCACTTGGATGCACATTTGGTCGGTCATGGTTTAGGTGACCTTCCTCTTGATGATATTGATTATCTTTTCATTGAAAATGTAGGTAATTTAATTTGTCCAGTTGACTTCCAATTAGGTTCTCATATGAGAGTTGTTGTTGTAAGTGTTACTGAAGGTGACGATACTGTAGAAAAACACCCTTACATTTTCAAAGGCTCTGATTTGATTATCATTAATAAAATTGATTTGGCTGATGCTGTTGGTGCAAGTACTGACAAGATGGTGGCAGATGCTAAAAAACTTAATTCTGATGTAAAAGTCATCACTACCAGTTTAAAAGAAGGTATAGGATTAGATGAAGTGATTGAAGCTATTAAAGATGCTAAAGCACATGAAGCTGAACATCACCATCATCATGATTACGAGCATGATTACAGTCATGAACATGATCATCATCACTAATCTTTTTTCTTTTTTATTTACTTTTTTTAATATTTTATTTTTCAATAAATCTTTTTTAGATTTTTTTATTTCTTTTAATTATATTTTTTTTTAAATTTTTACTAAAATTTATTAAGTATTACTAAAATAATATTTATAAAAGGTGATTTCATGAAAATTTGGATTGATATATCAAATGCTCCTCATGTAAGATTTTTTAAGGATGTAATCAGGTATTTTGAAGATGAGGGAGAGGATGTTTTAGTTACCACACGTAAATTTGGGGATATCCATAAATTAATGGATATGTATGACATTGATTTTGTATCTGTGGGTAAACATGGGGTCACATTAGAGGAGAAGCTTAAGGAAAGTGCAGAGAGAGTAGTTAATTTAGCTGATTTGATTTCAGGTGAAAACTTTGATGTAGCTCTATCAAAACATTCAATTGAACTTCCAAGAGTTGCATTTGGCCTTGGCATTCCAAGCCTATTCGTTTTGGATAATGAACATGCAACAGCTGCAAATAAGCTGACACTTCCATTATGCAGTAAGATTATAGTTCCAAGCAGCATCGATGAGTGGAAATTATTGCAGTATGGAGCAAACCTAAATGATATTATCAAATATAACGGAACTTCTGAACTTATGCACTTCAATAATTTCAAGTTTAATGAAAATGTTTTCGATGATTTAGGTCTTGATTTGCCACTTCAAAAGACTATTTTAATGAGACCTGAACCCTCTCTTGCTTCTTATTTGAATACAGATTACAGAAAATCAGTTCTATCTCCAGTTGTGGATGTATTGAAAGAGTATGCAAATATTCTCATTCTTCCAAGATTTAAAGAGCAAGCTGAGATTTTTGAAGGAATCAAGAATGTAACAATACTTAAGCCTCCAGTTGATACTTCAAGTATAATCAAGGCATGTGACCTTGTTATTGGTGCTGGTGGAACAATGAATAGGGAAGCAGCTATTTTACAGACTCATGTAATCTCATGCTATCCTGGAGACACCTTATCTGTTGATCAGTTTTATGTAAACAATGGATTGATGTATAGAACAACTGATTTAGAGGATATTACCAAACAGGCACTTAGCTTTATTGTAAATCCTCATAAACCAATCGAGTTAAAAACAGACAATTTATTCGAACTTATTGTAAATAAGACTTATGAATTAGGTAATTCTAGAAAATAAGCCTTATTCAGATTCTTTTTTTATTTTATAAACTTTTTTCAAACTATTTTTTCATTGCATTTCATAATTTTCAACAATTCCCCATTCGAGTCATCTTCCTTAAAGTATTTCTCAAAGATTTCCTGTCTGTTTTTAATTATCTTTTCATATCTTTCAGGATTCTCTTCCTTGTACTTATTTTGGAGAGCTACAGTTAAGCGATTCAAATATTTATTTAAGTTTTCCTTTTCCTCTTCACTTAAAGTGTTAAAGATATCAATATCATCAGGATGCTTAAATTCTAAGGATTTTCCCGCTTCTGTCAATTCAACAAGAAGAACCCTTTTGTCTTTAGGAGACGGAACCTTTCTGATGAGGTTTTGCTGTTCCAGCTTATTCAAGGTTTCATTAAGGGAAGTTACGCTGATATTCAATATTTCAGATAGTTCCTTAGTAGAGAATCCATCTTTTCTTTTTAACAGAATGATCAATCTGCCTTGTCCCTTTGTAATGCTTTTCATTTCGGGATTTTGCTTTTTGATTCTTCTATCAAGAATCTCATTTACCATAATGAATTTATTGAACAATAATTGATTGTTTACCCCATCAAAATCAAAATGATGGTTTGAATTATTTTCCTTATTCATATGATGTTCCCCTCATTTTGTGTGTTCAGGGTATTGTAGTAATATCCTTTTTGCTCTAATAGTTCTTCATGGCTTCCTTGTTCTATGATGTGTCCGTCTTCAATTACAATTATCTTATCTGCATTTCTGACTGTTGACAATCTGTGAGCAATGATGAAGCTTGTTCTGTCCTTCATCAATTTATCCATAGCCTCTTGGATGATTTTTTCAGTTCTTGTATCAACTGAAGATGTTGCCTCATCCAAAACCAATATCTGTTTGTTTGAAAGAATGGTTCTTGCAATTGTCAAAAGCTGCTTTTGACCATGGGAGATATTGTCTGCATCTTCGTTAAGTTCGCTTTCGTATCCTTCAGGGATTTGTCTGATGAAATGGTCTGCATGAACTTCTA
The DNA here is from genome assembly GCA_905235495.1 of uncultured Methanobrevibacter sp. GTDB lineage: Archaea > Methanobacteriota > Methanobacteria > Methanobacteriales > Methanobacteriaceae > Methanobrevibacter. Next base: position 4,248 of record CAJOMK010000050.1, on the reverse strand, counting down.
TTGAAGCGTTTATGACCTCCTCTTCAGTGGCATCCAACTTACCATAACGGATATTGTTGTAGATGGTGTCATTGAATAGCCAAGTGTCTTGAAGCACCATGCCTACAAGGGATCTTACACTATGCTTGTCGTAATTGTTGATGTTGACTCCATCAATCTTTATCTCACCGCTGTTCAAGTCATAGAATCTCATGAGCAGTTTCACTATTGTTGTTTTTCCTGCTCCTGTTTCACCTACAATAGCTATTTTCTCTCCCTTCTTGACTTTAAATGTAAGTTCTTTGATTACCAACTCATCTTCGCTGTAGCCGAAGCTGACATTTTCAAAGCTTATATCCTCATTTATTGCATTGATTTGCTCTTTTGAAGGGTTTTCTTCAACCTTTATTTCAAAGAATTCGAAAATTCTTTCACTTGCAGCCATTGCAGTCTGTACCATATTCATAATTCTTGTTATCTGTTCAATAGGGGTTGTGAAGTTTTTGGAGTATTGTATAAATGCCAAAATGTCTCCAACGCTTATTGCACTTTGAAGTACGAGTACTGCTCCAAGAACGGATATGATAACATATTGGAGATTGGAAATGAAACGTATAAAAGGACTGGATAGGCTTGAGAAGAACTTGGATTTCCATTCCTGTTCATACCAGTTTTCATTTTCCTCTTCAAAGGCTCTCATGGATTTGGCTTCCTGATTGAATGCTCTAATGATTTCGTGGCCTGTAAATGATTCTTCAATTTGACCGTTCAAGTTACCTCTGTGTCTTAGCTGCTTTAGATAGTAATCCTGTGAGTATTTGGTTATGTAGGTTATAATCAGAAGAGCTATTGGAACCAATACGATTGTGGTAAGGGTTAGCCATAGGTTAATGGAGAGCATCATCACTGTAACACCGATTACTGTAATGACTCCAGTTAATAGCTGGTTAAATGTTTGAATAATTCCTGTTTGGAGAGAGTCTACATCGTTTGTAATTCTTGATAAGATATCTCCTCTTGTATTAGTATCCAAATCGCTCATTGACAGGTGAGTTACCTTTTCAACAAGGTCCTTTCTTAGATTATAGCTTATGTCATTTGTAATATCCAACAAGATATAACTTTGAAGATATGAGAAGACTGCACTTATGATGTATAAAATCACTATTGCAATGAGCAGATTGATAATATAATCTATGTTCATGTTTCCAGAGTTTATCCCATCGAATATTGTAGTGGTGGCAAATCCAATTAAAAGAGGGCTTATGACTGAAAACGCTGTTGATATTATTCCGCAGATAACTGTAAGGCTTAGCTTCAATTTATATCCAGTCAATAGGGAGAATATGTTCTTTATTGATTGCTTAGTATTTGCAGGTTTTTCAGGAGGTGCTCTTCTTGGTTTTCTTGCCATATCATTTGCCTCCTGTTGTTTTCTTAATGTAACTTGTATCTAGGATATAATTGGAGGATTCCTCATTATCATACAATAAATCTTTGGAGCGGTCTATTTGTGAAGATACGATTTCTCTGTAAATGGTACATTTTTCATTCAGGTAATCATGAGTTCCCTTGTCTATTATCTCACCTTCATCAAGGACGATTATCTCATCAGCATCCATGATTGTTGAAATTCTCTGTGAGACAATGAGCATTGAGGAATTTTCATTTAGGCTTTTTAAGTTTTCCTTCACCTTTGCTTCTGTATTCATGTCAAGTGCTGAGAAGCAGTCGTCAAAGAGATAAAAGTCACGTTCAGCCAATATGGACCTTGCAAGCTGGAGACGTTGCTTTTGCCCTCCAGAATAATTGGATGCTCCTTGTGAAACTCCATCATCTAAGCTTTCTATAAAGTCCACTTCTGCCATATTCAATGCTTTTCTAATCTCATCATCACTTGCATCCTCTTTACCTATCAGCATATTTGACCTTACAGTTCCTTCAAAAAGAATGGCCTTTTGAGGAGCATAGGAGATTCTTTCTCTTAAGGTGGTTAATTTATAATCCTTGATATTATGGTCATTGACCAATATTTCACCGCCGGTTACATCCTGAAGGCGAGGAATGAGATTTAGGATTGTGGATTTTCCACTTCCTGTTCCTCCTATTATGGCAGTGGTTTTTCCCTTTTCCAATTTGAAGTTGATGTCTTTCAATGTTTCCTTTTCACTTCTAGGATAACTGTAGACAACATTCTTAAATTCAAGTGTAGTGTTATCGTCTATTTCATCTATTGGTCCATCGCTGATTGTTATTTCAGTATTTATCACTTCAGCAACACGTCTTCCAGATACTAAAATCCTTGGAATCATCACAAGGAATCCGCCTATCATTAGAAATGCCATTACGATTTGTGTAGCGTATTGGATGAATGCTATGATTGTTCCGGTTAATATCTTGCCTTGGATTGCATCATATGCTCCAAAGTATAGAATGAGAACTATCATCAGGTTTAGGAGTAATGTCATTCCAGGCATTAAGACCAAAAGGATTCTGAAGACATTTAAGTTTACAGATTTGAAGTCTTCATTGGTTTCTCTAAATCTTTCCTCTTCGTATTCCTGTCTTACGAATGCCTTGATGACAGGTATTCCCAACAATATTTCCCTTGATATTTGGTTGATTTTGTCGGTCAGTTCCTGCATTACCTTGAAGTAAGGAATGGTTCTTATGAATATTAGGATGAATGGTATGATTGCAGCGATAAATGTCACTGCAATAATCCATAAAAGATCTGTTCCAAGTTCCATTGCCTTGAGTATGCTTCCTATACCTAATATAGGTGAAAAGAGCATTGTTGTAAAGAACAGACCTAAAAAGATTTGTATTTGATATACATCGTTTGTATTACGTGTAATAAGGGATGCTCTGGATATCTTGTTCAATTCAAAGTTTGAAAACTTCAAAATCTTATCATAGCTTATTTTCCTTAAATCTCTTCCATAAGCTGATGATACTTTACTTGAGAAGTATGAGAGCCCAATTGTAGCCAAGATTCCTATTAAAACCATTGCCATCATCATGGTTCCTACACTTATTATGTAGTTGAAATCTGTGTTTGGTATCCCAACATCTACAATATCTGCAGTGTATTCGGGTAGTGTAAGGTTACAGTAAACATCAATGATCAGGAATGCAACAATAAGAAAAATAGGAATTATGTTCTTTTTTAATGGGCTAAGAAGTTTTCCTATAGTTTTTAATGTTTTAGTAAAATTCATAATCTTATTCTCTTAAGTTTTTTTTTTTAAAAGTACCTTTAAATAATTTTCTATAGGTACCTTTTGATTTTATTATATATAAATATTTTTATTATTTTTCATTAATTTTACATATACTCTTTCTTTCCTTTTAATAGCAAGTTGAAACTAATATTATAGTGTTCATATGGTTACTCTTTTTTAATTTACAATATTAAATTTGAATCATTAGATTTGGTTTATTTAATTATTGAATTGATGATTGGTGTTTAATATGGATTTTAAAAAAGAAACGTACATTAAAGTTATACTATACATTATATCACGCTGCAAACATAAGGAAAATCTTGGAAAAACTGTCATTTCGGTTCTGATCTTTTATAGACTTCAATTACTATGAATTGTATGGAGAATCGTTAACCAATGAAATCTATTTGAAGTCAAGAATAGGGATAGTTCCTAAGCATTTCAATGAGGTCATGAACCATTTGATAAGGTCTCATAATCTCTATTACAGGCAGGAAGTCTACTATTACTATTTGATAAAGAGATATTATATCAGACAGATTCCTTTGTTTAATTTCACTTATGAAGAGCTTGAAATCATTGATAATGTCATTTATGAATTAAGTGATTTCAGCACCACTGAGCTATTGATCTATCAAAGGGGAGACATGCCTTATAAGTTGGTGAATTTAGAGGATGAATTGGATTATAATCATGTATTTTATAGGGATAAGCTTTATTCTATACGCAAGTATTGATTATTATATTATTGATTCGATTGTTTCTTCCTAATCAATATAGAAAGTTTTAAATGTAACTATGGTCATTATAATTATTAAGTAAAATATTCAAAATTTGATAGGGGGAATTTTATGTATGGTTTATGTCCTGCTTGTGGAAGTGAATTAGACGACGGAGGAAACTGTTGGGTATGTGGATATATGGCTCATTTCGGTAGTCCTGATGATTATGGCTATGATGATTTTAATGATGAATACTTGCCTTGAAGGTGCTTATTTATTTAGGTGATTATTATGCTTATTTGTCCTATTTGCGGTTATCC
>CAJOMK010000049.1 GCA_905235495.1 uncultured Methanobrevibacter sp. | reverse complement strand
AGCATCGATTTTACTAATTTTTCTAAGGTAAAATATCTTCCTAATAGATATTATAAGACCATAGATACCCAGCAAAAGAATTATATAAGTGATAACTCCTCCACTTTGGAGCATCTCCATAATCATGTCAAATCCGCTAGTAATCATTTCTATAAACATAATATCCTCTATGATTTCTATAAACATAATATCCTCTATGAAATTAAATTAAATGATTCAAATAATAATTAAATAATATTATAATATTCATATTAATAATAAATTTATTATTTTTAATATAAAAGCCTATTGTTAATTTTTTAAAAAAAATAAAGGATAAATTTTAATTTTTTAAAAAAAAATCTGAATATTATTATATGATTAGGAAAATAATGAGGAAATGATTCTGATAATTGATAATACAATACTTTTTTATATATTTGTTTATATAATTTTTAAACATGACTTTAAAATTATATGGATTAAAAGAAATTCCTTTAGTTAAAAAAGGAGACAATATAGCTAAGATTATTGAAGAAGATTTGGAAAAAGAGAATATTGCTCTTGAAAATGGAGATATTTTACTTATTGCTGAAACTTTGATTTCAAAAGCTGAAGGAAACTACATCAAAATTGATGAACTTGAACCTAGCGAAGAAACAATTAAAATCGCAGAGCAATGCAAAAAAGATCCAAAGATTGTTGAAGCAATTCTACAGGAATCCGATGAAATAGTTGCTGTTGGACCTAATTTCATTGTAACCGAAACAAAACATGGATTTGTTTGTGCAAACTCTGGAATTGATGAATCAAATGTTGAAGAAGGATTGGTAACTCCAATACCTAAAAACCCTGACTTTTCTGCAAAGGAAATAAGAGAATATTTAGAAGAAAAAACAGGACAAGAACTTGCAGTAATCATTACAGACACTCAAGGAAGAGCATTTAGAGTGGGAGCAATTGGAACTGCAATCGGCTGCTCTGGAATAAACCCTCTTTGGGTTAGAGTAGGTGAAGAGGACTTGTTCGGCAGACCTCTTGAAACAACTGAAGTTGCTACTGCTGATGAGCTTGCAGCGGCAGCATCCTTATTGATGGGACAAGCAAATGAAGGAATCCCTATCGTACTGATTAGAGGATATACAGCATTCGATCACTTAAGAGACACTGAAACTGGAATTAATCCATTGCTCAGACCTAAGGAATTTGATGTATTCAGAAAATAATTAAATTAATTAAAATAATAAAATAATTAAAATATCAAAAATTAAAAATCAAATTTAAAAAATAAAATAATTAAAATATCAATTATTAAAAAATAAAATATTTTCAAATCGTGAGAGATAATATGGTTGAAATTAATTTCAAATGTGAAAATTGCGATTTTTCATTTTTAGATAAGAATCTGATTTTTTATTTAGATACCAATTTAAATGATTTAGAATCTATTTTAAATTTTTATGAAAATGAAGAAGAGGATGAAGAAAATGAAAATGGCAACAATCATTTAGAACTTATTGAAGATGGACACAATAAGGAAAATTCAGATAAAATGACAAAATCCCTAATTTCAGGATTTCTTTATGAAAACTATTGTCTTAACTGCAATAAATTAATTAAGACATATGTTCCAGAAGACAATGATCTTTTCACTCAAGAAGAGATTGAAAAAATATTAGCTAAAGAAATTTCTAAAAATCTTAATGATGACAACAAAACATATAAAATACTGTTTTTTGATTTTAAAAAGACATTTTACAAGGATAGAAGAAACATTCTTGAAAACAACAATTGTCCTAACTGCAATAGTGAGATGTCTTTAGTAATTTCTGAAAAGACTCCATGTCCTCAATGTGGAGGTCCATTAAAAGAAGAATTTTAAAGTTATGAATTTAAGTGAATTATTTAAAATTAATATATAAAAATTAATTTTTAAATAAAATTAATTATTAATAAAAATTAGAATAATTAAAAAGATTTAAAATCATATCACAATTAAAGATAAAAAGAGTGAGATTATGATAACTGTTTTTTCCGGAGGCACAGGAACTCCAAAATTAATTCAAGGATTAAAGGAAATTTATCCTGAAGAGGACATTACCGTCGTAGTGAATACTGTAGAAAACTTATATATGTCCAGAGGATACATTGCAGCAGACATTGACACTGTTATGTACACCTTTGCAGACATGATTAATGAGGAATTCTGGTACGGCATTAAAGGGGACACATTCATAGTTAGAGAACAGCTAATTGAAATGGGAACTACTGAACTGCTCAAATTAGGAGATAAGGACAGGGCAACAAAACTTCAAAAAGCAATTTTACTCGAAGAAGGTTGGACCTTATCAGATATTGTGAAACTTCAAAAGGATAAATTAGGAGTTAAGGCAACTATAATTCCAATGAGTGACGAAGAATCTGAAATAAGCATTGTCACCAAGGAGCATGGTGAAATTGAGTTCCATGACTTTTTAATCAAATACCAATGCAACTGTGAAGTTCTTGAAGTGAAATATGCTGATGTAAGCCCTAGCCCAAAGCTTATTGAATCAATTGAAAAGGCAGATAAGATTATCTTCGGACCATCAAATCCAATCACTTCAATAAGACCAATCATATCTCTTGAAAGTGTGGAAGAAGCTCTTAAAAAAAAAGAGGTAATTGCAGTTTCACCATTTGTTGGAGAGTCTGCATTTAGTGGTCCTTCAGGACAATTCATGAATGCATTCGGTTATGAAACCTCTTCAAAAGGAGTGGCTGAACTCTATAAATCCTTCCTCAGTACATTGGTGATTGATAAGCAAGATGAAGAGTTTAAAGAGGAGATTGAAGAGATTATTCCAAATGTTATCGTCACCAACACTTTCATGAAAACAATTGATGATAAAATCAATCTTGCAAAAGTGGTTTTGGGATAAGAATTGATTAAAAAAATTGAAATAATTATTTTATGTTAATAAAAAACAATGAAAAATTATTAAGAATAATATTTTTCTAAAAAAATTATTAATTAAATGCTTAAAGTTTAAATACTAATTTAGTTATAACTAAATATATTAAAATTAGGTGAAAATATATGATACAAATGACTTTGATACAAATCGATAACTATGGTCCATGGACAGTAACTCCAAGACCACGTACAGAATCTGACCTTCAAATATTACAAGCAGAACTTTTTGCAGATGTGCAAAGACAAATAGCTACTAAAAAAGGTTTAGTGTTCTTTACAAGATTTGATAATCTACTTGCTGTAACAAACGGTCTTAACGAAGAAGACCACATGAGAATTCAAAGATCCATTAGAAACAGATACCCAATCACAATCAGTATGGGTGTAGGAGCAGCAGAAACTGCACACGAAGCTCAAAGATTAGCAACCATTGCACTTCAAAAGGAAGGTGGAGCTCAATCTTCTGGAAGAAAAGAAATACTAGCAATCAATAACCTCATCGAAGACCCAAAAGACAGTTTCGTACAAGCTGCACATATTGATATCAACAGTGTTACTGAAACTTTAACTGATATTGAATCTGCTTTTGATACAAGCTTTATGGTAAACAAAGCTCAACATTACTTGATGACTAAACTCAGAGAAAAAGGTGCATTATTATTCTTCATTGGTGGAGACAACTTCATGTCCCCATGTAATGGATTAAGTGAAGATGATATAACCCAAATTCTCAAAGAGATTGATGAAGAAATTGGAATCTGCCTCAAAGCAGGTATCGGTAGAGCAGACAACATGGAAGATGCTGCATATATGGCAGACATCGGACTTGAAAAAATTCGTGCAAGAAATAATAAAGATTGGATACACATAATTGAAGAACTTTAAATAAATCTTATTTTCACTTAATTTAAATTTTCTTTTTATTTCCATTTTATTTTTATTAAACTTTTTTAAACTATTTTTATAGACTGACTACAATTATTAGAATAATTAAAATTTTCAAAACTTGAGGAAGTGTTAACATTAAAGTGCTTGCACCTATGGCAGGAATAACAAATGCAGAATTTGCAATGAAATTGATTCCCTATGGATTTGACACAGTCACTATTGGAGGATACAATACTGACAATGAATCAATAGATGCTTGTGAAAAAATCATAGCCAGAGGTAGGAAAGAGTTCAATTCCTAAAGAAGAAATCTATGAAGTAATTGAAAATGAAGTTAACACAATAAAAGATAGTTTTGATGTAAAGGTAAGTGCAAACCTGAGAGGAACCACTCCAGATCCACTTATTGAAATCAGCAAAATAAAGAACCTGGACATAATTGAAATCAATTGCCATTGCAGACAGGAAGAGATTGTTGCTGTTGGATGTGGACAAAGCATGTTGCTTAGACAAGATTTGGAAGATTATGTTAAAGAGGTTGTCAAAAAATCAGAATCCAAAGTATCAATGAAAATGAGAGCAAACATTGAAGGTGTTGATAATTTAGCAATTGCCCAATTAGCTGAAGACTGTGGAGTGGATTATCTGCACATTGATGCTATGAAAAAAGGAGTAAGAGATGCTGATTTTGACTTAATAAGACACATTTCAGACAATACAAATATTTTCATTATTGGAAACAATTCAATAAATTCCATTGCACAAGCAGAAAAAATGTTGAATGCAGGAGCAAATGGAATCTCAATAGCTAGAGCAGCTATAAAAGGAAAATTAGATTTTGATTTGAATCAAATTAAAATTTAATATTCTTATTTTTTATACTTTTACTTTTTTTAAAAACTAATTTTTAATATAATTTTATCTATTTTTCACCGGGAACAACCCTTGAGCTATAATAAGCAAAGAATCTCTTGATTTTGTAACAACCTCTAAAATATTAAACACTCCATTAAAAATAGCTAAATTCAAGAGAGACTTAATAGCCTTAAACAACATAGTGGAAAATTAGAAATCATGAGAAAAAAATAGATATATATAAATATATATAGTTTCAGATTTATTATTGAAAGCGGATTTTATCCGTCCAAAAATTTTAAAATATATATTTAGGAGGCTTTATTTTGGGATCTGCTATCAATGTAAATGTAAAAGATGAAAATGAGTTTAATCAACAAATGCAATTATATCTTGCTCAAGGATATAAAACGCAAAGCAATTTCAATGGAACTGCAATATTGAATAAGAAATCTTATAGTACTGGATTGTTAATCGTTTTAATTATCTTAATTTGGCCAGCAGCAATTATTTATTACCTTGTTGCTTCTGACGATGTTGTAATAATTAAAAATACTAATGGTCAAGCGCCAACTGCTTCTAGGGTAAGCAATGCAGCTGAAAATAATATCGTTTCTTACTGTCCTAACTGCGGTCAAGGATTATTTGAAGATTCTAAATTCTGTCCGGGCTGTGGAAAAGATGTGACTGCTGAAGATTAGGAGGAATGTTAATTTGGCTACTTTTTGTGATAAGTGCGGTGCAGAGATAAAAGACGATACTGTCAAATTCTGTCATAAATGCGGTGCAGAGATTTCTGTGAAACAAATCAGCGTTGCTGATGAAACAATAGGAACAGGAATCTGTTGCCCTCATTGTGGAAATCTCGTCCCAATAGGTCAAAAAGTCTGTATGAATTGTGGACAACCTTTAGAAGATAACAAGATTGCAATAATATTAGGATATATCTTTGCAATTTTGGGATCTCTTTTCGGCGCAATTATTAATTTAGGTGAAAGTTCCGGATTGCAGGATTCGATTATCATATCCCATGGATATGCCGGAGCTATTAATATTTTGGGATCTCTTTTCGGCACAATTATAGGTATTTATCTATTAACAAGAAACAGTGAAAAATCCAAGTATCCAAAAACACACGGAGCAATCATTCTTGTATTGTCAATAATAGGATCGTCAATAATAGTGGGGATACTTGGACTATAGAATAAATCTTATATTGTAGATGCTAATAAGTTAAAATCATAATATTTAAAGGCAAGTTGCAATTAGACCATTATCTTCCATAATTAATAGGATAATTATTTCATATCATTTCAAATACAAAAATTTTGATTAAAAAGTATTACGAATTTTTTGAAAATCTCTCTAACTACTGAGTGCTTATTGAGTTCCCACTGAGTGATTTGGGAAAAATTTCAGCTCAAAATCTCAAAAACTGAAATTTTTTTCAGCACACCCTACCATTTTTACCCAAGAATTTTCCATTTTAAAACAATTTTATTAAGAAATTATAATACTATAATTATATTTAAATAAGTGTTGGTAAAAAACTTACATATTCATATATACAATGAAATTCATAATAAAATATGTTAAGGAAAAAACAAAGCTCTATCTTAGTTAATGGAAAAACAGTTTACAAGGCTGAAACTCCTCATGGATGGGCAATTGTCATAATGCCAGATAATATTCTAATAGACAATTACCATATTGATAAAGCACATATCCATCCGAACCCTAAAAAACATATAATTAAAGAGGAAATAGGTGAAAACAACCCTGAAAAAGTATATAAAACTGTTTTAAAGCATTTATACATGATGAATTAAATCTAGATAAGCTTAAGAAGGAGTTGAGAAAATGATCATAACTTTAGTTAAAAAGCAAAAGGGAATATCATTCATAAATGATATGGAAAAGACCTACAATTCTCTAGAAGAATTAGAGAAATTATACGAAAGAACAGGCAATATGAAGTTATACATTGAATTGGAAAACTGGAAATACTACATCCAACATCCTGAAGAGGAAATAGAGATTACAGAAAGCCTTGTGAATAAGGAAATAAGTTTATCTGAATTTGACCTTGATATCCTGAATACAATAAAGCATGAAAATCCTAAAAGCATCAGAAATCTTGCAAATAAAATAGATAAGGATGTCAGCAATGTTCCAGCCTAAAGTCCATAGATTAGCGAAAAACAGTTTTATCAGTTTAAAAAAGGGTAGAAAAAATAGTATAATCCCATATCTTAACTATGACACAATAAGATTGGAAATTTAAACAAATCATTTATTTTGTAAATTATAAAAATTCCTTAAATTATCTTTGTCTTCTTCAGACAGATTGTGCCAACGAATGTTTTGTATAGCTCCTTCCAATGCCATTAACCTGTTTAAACATGCACTGTCATCTATTTCCTTTATTTTTAGCCATGTCTCTTTACTGCCAAGATTAATCAAGTCATCAACAGTGTTTATTCCTACATCATTTAATTGTTTTTCAAGTACTTTTCCAATATTTGGCAGTAGATAGTTCACCCATTTCAATACCTCACCAACTAATTTAAAAAAAAATTTTTCCCCATAAATTTGTTTAATTTTAAATTTATATTTATATTTTATAAACTTTTCTTAAAGATTTTACAGATATTCAAAAGACAAAATATATATTAAATGTTATGAATATATATTCATAATAAATATATATTCATAATGACATCCATATAATCTTCATTATCAACATAAAAATGCATTAAAAAACGGTTTTAAGGAGAGAATAAATGGTTAGGCCAAAGATAGAAAGGAGAATTGTGAAAAAACCTGATTATACTTGCCTAAAGCATGGAGATGTGCTTGAAAATGATCAAGAGCCAATTGAAATGAATCTTGATGAGTTTGAAGCAATCAGATTAGGTGATTATCACAATATAAAACAAAAAAAGGCTGCAGAATTGATGGGAATTTCACAGCCAACATTTCATAGAATCATTAACTCTGCAAGAAAAAAGACAGCAATATCATTGATTGAAGACAAAAAGATTGAAATAAACAATGAAAACTTCCAAGCAGAAGAAAAGATATACATCTGCAAGGACTGTGGATTTCAATGGAACAATCCCAAAAAAGAATATACAAACTGTCCAGACTGCAAGTCTCAAAACATTGAAATAATCAAAAATGATTTGGAAAACAAGTCATCTGCTCCGCAAATCTTCAATGTACCTGAAGCTTCAAAATATCCTTTAAACGAGAGACGTTCATTTGGAGGATCTGGAAGTGGAAGAGGACCATCAAAAGCATGCGAATGTCCTAACTGCGGTTACATAGCACCAAAGATTAGAGGTTTTCCATGCAGAAATATAAAATGTCCAGAATGCGGAACACCATTATGCGGTTCAAATCATAAGGAAAAAAGCTAATGAATATTAAATATAAAATTGATGGAAATATGTAAAAATATCAAAATTTATATTAATAATATCGTTTATAAATAATATACATATAAATTAATAAATTATATTTGATATAAAATTGACACAAATATTTTATATTAGATTTAAAAAAATTACATTAAAAAAAAATCATAATTACAACTAATTATCAAGGTGGACTTATGTCTTTCATAACTTTAAAAAATATTAATAAGTCATTTAATGGACAACCAGTTCTCAAAGATATTAACTTAACAATAGAAGAAGGTTCTACATTAGGTATTCTCGGTAGAAGTGGTAGTGGAAAATCTGTTTTAATCAACATGCTAAGAGGAACTAAAGAATATGCTCCAGACAGTGGACAAGTACTCTTTGACTTAGCGATTTGTGAAAATAAGAAATGCTTGCATGTTGAACCTGCTTCAAAAGCTGGAGAAAAATGTCCAGAATGTGGAGCAGAATTAAAAGCTAAGGAAATTGACTTTTGGAATGCTGACAGATTAGAAAAGGCAGCAATCAGAAGAAGAATCTCCATCATGCTTCAAAGAAACTTTGCATTGTACGATGAACAAAGCGTAATTGAAAACGTATTGAATGCAATGGGTGACGAAGGCAGATACGAAGAAGAGAATATTTACAACGCTATTGACTTATTGGAAATGGTTCAAATGAGTCACAGGGTCACCCACATTGCTCGTGACTTAAGTGGAGGAGAAAAGCAAAGAGTTGTACTTGCAAGACAATTGGCTAAAAACCCAATGTTGCTTTTAGCTGACGAACCAACAGGTACATTAGACCCACAAACCGCTGAAAAACTTCACCAAACCTTGATTGAAGGAGTTAAGGATGAAGGAATCAGTATGGCAATCACATCCCACTGGCCAGAAGTTATGAACCACTTGGCTGACGATGCAATATGGTTAGAGAATGGAGAAATCGTTGAACATGGCCACCCAGATGATATTGTCCCAAAATTCCTTGAGACCGTTCCTCAAGCTGAAAGAGTGGAAAAAGTTGAGCACACCGAAGAGATAATTAGAGTAAAAGACATTAAGAAACATTACTACTCAATTGAAAGAGGAGTGGTTAAGGCTGTAGACGGTGTAAGCTTAACAATCAATAAAGGAGAAATCTACGGTATTGTAGGACTTAGTGGATCAGGTAAAACCACCTTAACCAGAATGATGATTGGTTTGACTGAACCAAGTGCTGGAGAACTTGAAATCAAATTAGGTGATGATTGGATTGACATGAAAAAGCCAGGCCCATTAAACAGAGGTCGTGTAACTCCATACTTAGGTTTATTACACCAAGAATACTCATTATACCCTCACAGAGACATTTTAGGAAACTTAACTGATGCTATCAGTTTGAACTTGCCTGCAGAATTTGCAAAAATCAAAGCAGCACATATTCTCGAAACCGTAGGATTTGAAAAGGAAAAATCCATGAGTATCCTATCCAAATGGCAAGATGAGTTAAGTGGAGGGGAAAGACACAGAGTAGCTCTTGCACAAGTATTAATCAAAGAGCCAAACATTGTTGTATTGGATGAACCTACAGGTACTATGGACCCAGTTACAAGAATCATTGTAACCAATTCCATCTTAAAGGCAAGAGATGAATTGGACCAAACCTTTGTAATCATTTCTCACGATATGGATTTCGTATTGGATGTTTGTGATAAGGCAAGCTTAATGAGAGGAGGAAAACTCCTCAGTACTGGAACTCCAGAAGAAATCGTTGCAGAATTAACTGGTGAAGAAAAAGCTGACATGATTAAAGACCACTAATCCAAACTTTTACTCGCTTCGCTCGCAAAAGTTTAATCAAAACTCTTTTCTCTAGTTGGGAGCATAATCTCTTAACTAGTTCATTTACTTTTTTTTATTTTAAATTTTTTACTATTTCTATTTTTTCTAAAATCTATTTTTTAAACTATTTTCATTCAAATTTCTAAATTTTTTAAAAACTTATATTAATATAAACAAACAAAATTATCTATGTTATATTTATATTAATTATAATTAATTAAATTATAAATTAATTAATATTATGAATTAATTAAAATTATGAATTAATTAAAGAATCAAAATTATATTTTTTATTTAAAAATTAGAGGAAAAAACTATGGTATGGGAAGATTCACCATCACATATTTGTAGAGGAGGAGATGTAAGAGGACTCACATTCTGTTGTCCTCCTGTAAAACCTTGCCCTATTATGGGAGCTTTAAAGGAAGTTGGATTGACTCCTCAAGAATTCTTAGACATTAAACAAAAATTTGCAAGCGAAACTAGATTAGGAGAAGGACCAGCAACCTGTTTTGGTTCACTCGTATGGTGCTGTAAAGCTTCAAAACCTTGTCCTTTAAGAGACATGACCTTAAACCAAATAGGTATGAGCGAAGAGGAATATATGGACCTTAAAAAGCAATTGTCTGAAGTGATCTTAAGTGCAGGAACCCCTCCTACATCAAATGAATCAGTATTTGCACTTTCACAAACATTTGACATCAGTGAAGCAGAAGCTGAAAAAGTGCTTGCAGACTGTAACAATGATTTAAGAATGGCTGTAAAATTACTTAAATTAAAACAATTAGAAGAAAAATAAACTTTTAATCAATATAATCCAATCAAGAATCAATTAAATAAAAATAAACTTTTAACCAATTAATTCTATCAAAAATTGAATAAAAAATGATGTGATAATATGGGATTAACTTCTCTTTTCTTTGAAGTGAAAAACAAGAATGTTTTTATTTTAGGTACTGGAGAAGTGGCAACAAGAAGAGCACATCGCTTTTTGGATAAAGGTGCCAATGTCATATTGGCAGGAAATTCAATTGATGAAGAATTAACCAAAAAAGGAGCTATTTTAACACCTTTAAAAGACCTTGATGAAATGGTTAGATGGAGCGACATAGTGATTACCGCAAGCGGTGATGAAAAGCTATGTGAATACATTGCATCAATAAGTCAAGGAAAATTGATTAACAGGGCAGACAAACCTAAAGAAGGGAATATAATAGCACCTACAAGTTTCTTGATAGATAATATAGAAATCTCCATTTTTACAAATGGACAAAGTCCTTTAATGGCAAGAGAACTTAGAAAAAAGATACAATCCCTCATTACAGAAGAGGATATTCTTGAAATAAAACTCCAAGATTATGCAAGAAAGATCCTAAAGGAAAAAATAGATGATCAAAATATTAGAAGGGAATATCTTGAGACTATCCTAAATAATGATGAAATAAGGAATTGCCTCAAGGAAAATGGATTGGATGAAGCAAAAGAACTTGTGGAAAATCTCATTAACTCAAACTTATCATAAAAAATTCATATCCAAATATCATTAAATAAAGGAGAATCAAAATTGATAATCAATATACGTGTAGATTATACCCTTGCAGACATAGAGACTATGGAAAAGGTATCAAAAGATTTAAAAGACTTATTTTCTACTTTAAAAGAACAGATTGATATTAAAGAATATATTGAAATCAATACATGCAACAGATATGAATATTTCCTTTATACTGATGATTGCATTGATTTGGACTTGGATTATGAAAACAAGTATGTAATAATTCAATATAATGATGATGCAGTATTGCATTTATTCAGAATGACTTCAGGCCTTGAATCCATGATTATTGGGGAAGACCAAATCTTAGGTCAAGTTAAAGACGCAAAAATGAAAAGTGAAAGGGAAGGCCATTGCGGCAAGAAATTGGATGCAGTTTTCACAAAGGCAATCCATGTTGGTCAAGTTGTAAGAAACAAGACGAAAATCAACCAAGGATCAATTTCCATTGGTTCCGCAGCGGTTGAACTTGCAGAAGAGTATCTTGGAGACTTACAAGACAAGAATGTTCTTGTTATTGGTGCAGGAAAGATGGGAACCCTTGTTGCAAAGGCATTGGCTGAAAAGAACTTGAAGATCATTTTTGTTGCAAACAGAACTTATTACAAAGCAGTCAAATTGGCAGAGGAACTTGAAGGAGAAGCAATCCTCTTTGATAACTTGGAAGAAAAATTACTCAATGCAAACCTTGTTATCAGTGCAACTGGAGCACCTCACGCAATTATCAACAAAGAAAGATTATTGAATGTATTTAATGAACAAATACCAAAAAAGATGGTTTTCATTGACATTGCAAATCCAAGAGACATTGAAGATGATGTTACTGAATTAGG
>CAJOMK010000048.1 GCA_905235495.1 uncultured Methanobrevibacter sp. | reverse complement strand
TTCATTTTCGTTGATGATGTTGCACCAAATGAAATATTAGCCACCACTTTTACCAAAAAGGCAGCTAACGAACTCTTATCACGTATTTTAAGTTGGGGAGATAAGATAAGATCCAAGCTAATAGCAAATTATATGGATAGGATGTTCAATGGTGAACTCATTGATGATTCAATCATTAAGGACATTCATAGAATTGATTTCAATCAAATTAAGGTTGGAACAATAGATAGTGTAGCAGATGAACTATTGCATATACATAGGGAAGCAGGTACCAGCAAGCCTATTCTAATTGAAGACTTTGTTGCTAATTCAGTTATGATTAACGAATGTCTATTAAAGGAAGATAGATATAAAAACGAAGCATTACAGGAATATTTAGCTGAAGTGACTGGAAAGGAACCTAATAATGAGAAAAAGCCTAAGATAAAGAATTTAACAATTATGGCTGATACATTGCTTAAAATAAAAGAGCATATTTACTATAACATGATTGATATCAATGATATTTTAAAGGATGTAACACTAGCTGAAAGAGGCAAGCAATTAGCCTTAAAGCTAATTGCAGAATATGTGGAAAGGCTTCAAAGCCAGAACATATGTGATTTTGCTATGCTTGAAACCAAATTTTTAGATAGATTAAATTCCAATAGTTTAGATGTTTTCCTTGATGAAATAAAGATTATTTTAGTTGATGAATATCAGGATACTAATTTACTGCAGGAAAGCATATACTTTAAAATTGCCGAATCTGCCCTTAAGAATGGTGGAAATATTACAGTGGTTGGTGATGATGACCAATCATTATACAGATTCAGAGGAGCCAGTGTCGACCTCTTTACAAATTTCATTGAACGTGTCGGCAGAGTTGGAATTGAAGCCAAGGAAGTTAATCTTAAAACAAATTATCGTTCTTCCTCTAATATTATTAACTTATGCAATGATTTTGTTGAATTGGATGATGAATATCAATCTGCACGTGTAAATGAGAAGCCTAAAATTGAGTATCCTCATTTAGGAGATACTGAAGATAGTGCAGATAAAGGTAAAGATGATAATGCTGAGGTAAATAGGATACCTGTTTTAGGAATGTTTAGAAAAAGCGAACAGCTTCTTGCATCTGATTTGTCTAAATTAATTGATGAATTAAATAGAAACAGAATTGTAAAGAGAAAGGTCAAAAGGGTTTTAACAAAAGAAGAGAATAAAAGATTGAATTTTGATAATAAGGAAACATTGATAAATTATAGGGATGTTGGATTTAATTTGGCTAAAGAAGAAGATGAAATTATCATAGAACTTGATGAGAAAGGTTCTCCTGAAGATATAGCATTTTTAACTTATTCTCCTAAGGAACTTTCTGCTACTGGTCAACGTACTTTTCCTTTTGCATTAAAGAAACAATTGGGAAAATTAAGGCATCCAATTGAAGTATTCAATCCAAGAGGTCAGGACCTGCAGAATATAGATGCTGTAGCAGTTTTCTGTGGTCTTATGTTGGAATGTATAGATCCTAATTCAAATTTCCAAAAGATAAATGATAAGATACCAAATTCTGCAAGTATGAAGATGACTAAATGGTGTAGAAAGGCAGTTTCCTATATGAATGATGTCAATCCAGAACCTCATTCCCCAGTTTCACTTGAAAAGTTTATTACACATTGGCAAATGAGATATCCATTTTCCTCAGATGGGTCTGCAGATATTAAGTGGCCTGAAAAGGCAAGCTTGATGGAATTGGCTTATAAATTGGTTACATGGATTCCAGACTTGCAGGATGATGACGAGGGTGTTGTATACCTTAAGGCAATCACTCAAACCATCACTCAGACAAGTTTTTTCAATAAATATTCTGCAAATATTGATTTCTCATCTATGGAAGATGAAAAGGCATCTGTAAATGAAGCTCTATTAAATATTTTTGTACCGATTGCCACTGGTGGAGTGCAGATAGATGAGAACTTATTTGAAGTAATTCCTTCAAACAGATTCAATATTATGTCAATTCATCAATCAAAAGGATTGGAGTTTCCTTTTGTCATTGTTGATGTAGGGTCACGCTTTAAGAAAAATCTATCCAAGGAATCAAATCTTAGATTCCCTAAAAAGGTAGATTCAACTTCAATTCTCCAATATAGAATCAAAAGATACAGTTCATTATCAATAAATGAAAGAGATTCAACAGATTGTGCATTTGATGATTTGACAAGATTATACTTCGTTGCTTTTTCAAGAGCAAAAGATGTTTTATTATTAGTTGGACTAAATCAAAGCATTGATGGATATAGTCAAAAGGATAAACTTATAAAAATACCTAATGTTGCTTTAGGTTGGAATAGAGATGAAGAATTTATAGGTTTTGACAATATATATTTGATTTAATTCATCGTTATTTTAAGTAAAATATATTAAACTTTATATAAATTTTGGGATTAAATTAATAGATAATGTTTTTATAATTGGTGTAAAAATGAAGCTTTCAACAAGATCCAAAGAGTATGTCATACCGGAATATAGCTTAACTGGTGATTTATTATCATTTTTAACTTGTAATCTACAATACCGTTATCAAAATAAGGGAAATCTTCCGCCTTCAATGCCTGTGCAATTATGGTTTGGTGAATTTATTCATGGAGCATTGGAAGAGGCTTATTTAAGATGGGAAAGATGTCCTGAAGATAAAAGTTTAGAATTTCCTTGGGATTGGGAAAAGGAGATACATCCAATTGAAGAACTGATTACAAGCAGATTAAAGGTTAAAGGTTTAAATCCTCCAATAGAATATCAAAATAATTATGGCCCTAATGATAATATTTACAGTGCAAGATTAGAAAGGTCAATCAATCTTTGGGGAGCTCATTTATTCCCATTAATCGAAGATACTGAAGTATTGATTAAAGGTTTAAGGGATTTGAATGATGAAAATGCAAGGTCGGACTATTATTCCATCAATGGTGTCGTTGATGTTTTAAGCTCAATGAAGATAGAAAAGGAATCACAAAGAATCAATCAAAAGTCATTTCAGGATACGTTGGATTTATATTTCAATAATAATGCTAATGAGAATGAGGATAATCATGAGATAAATGATGATAATAAGATTTTGAATTACCTCTCTAAGAATAAGGAATTTAAAAAACTGTTGGATGATGAATTAAATGAATATGAAATAATCATTGATTATAAGGGGATGAGAAGACCTAGTGCACCTAACAATGAAGAGTTTACCAATATCCAATCCATGATGGTCAATGGAAATCTGAATGATTCAGAAGAATATTTGAAATATAAAGCTTGGATTCAACATGAATGGCAAATTTTGACATATGCTTGGCTTAGAAGAAAGCAAGAGGATTCTGAAAAGCCAGTAGTGGGCATAATCTTTTATTTAAATGAATTAGTTCCTTCAAATGACGACTTAAAAGCAATCAAAGAGGATTTAATCAACAATGAAACAGACATTTCCATTCATTCTATCTCTTTAGAGGATTGGGAACTCATAAAGAATTGGAATGAAGATGATGATTTGGCAATTCACAGAGATTTATCAGATAAGTTTAAGATGGATAGATCAATTAGGATAATCAATATAGATGATGACTTGATGAATGATTCATTAAATGAATTTGATAAGGTTGTAAGTGATATAGAATCATCTTTAGTAAAGGAAATGAATGGATTTTCAATTAAGGAAGCATGGAAAGCGGATGCAGAAGAGAGAACTTGCACTGCATGTGATTTTAGAACATTTTGCAATAAGAAAAAAAGTGAAGAAACAGAAAATAAACAGGTGTTTACAATTCCTTAAATAATAAAAAAAAAGGTAGTTATAATTTCTTATAACTAAATTGTATAAAGTATAAATCATATATTTTCAAATGCATCTAATAATGGTTTAAGACTATCACAAGGTAAACCAATGATAATTTCATCATCTACAATTCCTGCATAAGCTCTGGAACCATTGCATGCTAAAGTAGTATTGACCTTATTTGTTACATATGGGGCACTTACAGCATCTGCACATAATGATTGTATACCTGCACAGCTTGATTCAACTTTACCACCATGATTGTATACAATTCCTTGAGCAATGTCCATGCCGAATTTAGGAAGTGTAATTACAACCACTACATCAGGTACGAAATCTACCTTTTCAAGAGGTGCATAGATGATTCCTAAGCTTTGGTCATCTTTTCTTGGTATATTGTCTATTACAGATTTAGCAGTCTTGACACTATCGAATCTTCCTAATTTGTAGTAGAATTCACCGGATGCAATCTTAGGAGGAAGTGGTTCCAATCCCATAGCACTTGATCCGCCTTTACATTTTTGTTCTGCAGCAGTTGAATAGAACATAGCGCCATCAGCTGCTTTTGTAACCATTTCACAATGTCTAAGGGGTTCATCTATTTTTTCAACTCCTTCAGGAATTTCATCTAAATCATTGAAAAATTTAATTGCAACAGGAAGTCTGGTTAAATTAAGCTTTTCTTTTAATGCTTCAGCGGTTTTAAGATTGTCTTCTTTAGCATAATCCATAATAATCACCATGTATTAAATTTTAAAAAATTTAAAGTTAATAATTAATATCTCAATGATTATATATTAATGTTATGAATTATTATTCATTATGATTATTAAGATAAAATACAAAAACCCTTAAAAAAGTATAAAATTTTTTATCTATGCTACAATAAGTTTATATTATTTAAAATTTAAAATTATATTGTTAATTAAATTTAACTATCAATAATTTATATTTTATTTTTAATTTTATTTAGTTTTAGGAAGCAAAATAATGAGTGAATTAAAGTTAATTTCATGGAATGCAAATGGTATCAGAACTCGTATAAAAAATAAGGATGTAGACTCTATTTTGGAAAAAGAACCAGATATGATTCTCTTCCAAGAAACAAAAACATCTTATGAAAAAATGGATAAGAAATTCTTGGAAAACAGTGGATACGAATATTATTTCTTAAAAGGAGAAAGTGCTAGAACTGGTGGATTAGCTACCTTTACCAAAGAAAAACCTTGTGTAGTTAGAAGATTCTTCATTGAATCTGATGATGCATTAGGAAGAGCATCTATCTTAAATTATGATAATCTCTATTTAATTCATATTTATGCTCCTGCAGGAACTGGCAGTAAAGCTAAATTAAATGAAAAGCTTGATTTTCTTAATAACTTTTTATCCTTTGCTAAATTAGTTAAGGATAAGAATATAATTATTGCAGGTGACTTTAATATTGCTCATAATGAAGATGACATTTCTGATTTGGATATCAAAGTTACATTTACAGATGAGGAAAGGGAAATATTGGATAAATTAGAATCTTTAGGTTATGTTGACGCTTTCAGATTATTCAACAAAGAGGCAGGACAATACACTTCCTTTAAAAACCAAGAAGCACGTGATACAAATGAAGGATTACGTTTAGATTATTTCTTTGTTTCAAAATCATTAAGCGACAAAGTCAAATCATGCACAATTTTAGATGAAATTAAAAGTTCAAAACACTCTCCAATTGAGTTAATTTTAGACTTTTAAATTTTCTCTTTAATTCTTTTCTTTTTTAACTATTCTTAGTAATTTTACTTTTTACTTATTTTATAAAATTTACTTATTTTACAAAATTATCACATTTTTTTATTAATATTTTACTTGTATTATCTAAAATAATTTTTATTTTAATCTCAAATTCATATATTAATTCTAAAATATACTAACTTTTATTAATAAAAAAATAGAGATATATACATATATAATAGATTAATAGATTATTTTATATATAAAAGTTAAATAAGTGTTTTTTATCTTTTTTTCTTAAGATTTATCATTTTTTTATAAATTAATAAATTTTACCAGATAAATTAATTCAAATTCAAAAGTGAAATCATGAAAGCTACTGTTATTGGTTTAGGTGTAGAAGGCAAAAAGGCTATAAATTCCTTATTAAAACATGATTGGGAAGTTTATGCCACAGATTTAAATATCAATATAAATCTTAATGATTTATCAATTTCCCTTCGAGGTCTTGATACATCCCTTCTAAAAGATAATGTTAGTTTTTCTAGAGAAAAATTGTCCATTGATTTGGGATTCAATGACCAAGAAAAGGTAGATTCTTCTGATGCAGTAGTTTTAAGCCCAAGTATTTGGGGGAGCAAACTTGCAGAACATTATAAAAACACAGGCAAGCTTCTTTGTGATGTGAAATCAGATCATAGAGATATGTTTACAATTGGCGTTACAGGAACCAATGGGAAAACCACTACAGTTACAATGATTAAGGAAATCCTTGAAAATGCAGGTAAAAATGTATTGGTTGGAGGTAATGCTGGAGGTGGATTTGAAGGTTACTATGACCTTATTCTTGAAGCGGACCCAAATGAATATGATGTCTTGCTTGTTGAAGTTTGTGATATGACAGTAGGTTTCTGCAGTTATTGCTTCGACTTTGATTTGATTGCTTTGACCAATATGGGCAATGACCATATGAATGTCCATGGTTCTATGGAATGGTATAAAAACTCCCTTAAAGAATTCTTTAAGGATAAAACAATCTTCATCAATGAAAATCAAGAGTTTAAAGATGAATTTGAGGAAGTTTCCAAACTTGCAATTGAATATGATGAAACAAATTATGATTTGAGTCTTTTCGGCAGATTCAACAAGTTAAATGCAGGGCTTAGTGAAACAGTTGCTAAATACATTGATGAAAATACTTTTGAAATTGATGAAAATATAATTAAAAATACTTTAGAAAGGTTCGAACCGGTTAAAGGCCGTCTGGAAGTATTGAAATTGAATGATTGTGAAATTTATATCGGAAAATCTGATAATTCAGATGCAATTAAACCTTTATTGGAAGAGGTTGATTTCACAGCAATCTTTATAGGAACTCCAAGACATAATGAAAATCACAGGTTCGATATTCTAAATGAAGTTGTTAATGCCAATCCTGAAGCAATAATTATCTTCCCAGGATTAGAGGATACATTCGATCAAGCGAAATATAGATTAAATAGTTTAGATTATAATGGAAGAGTAGAAATAGCAAATAATCTTGATGAAATTATTGCCTTTGTAGCTGAGTTCTCACATGATCCGGCTATTTTAATCGGTGGAAATGGACAAGAAACAATCATAAAAATACAGGAGAGATTAAGGCAGATTTGCGATTATTGTAATAAGTAAAAACAAATTATGGATTGAATAATAATTAAATTAAAAATAAACAAATGATATTTATCAAATAATTAAATAAAATGCAAAAAAGGGAGTGTAAGTATTAGTTCAGATAGTTTAATGAAAAGAAATTCATTTAAGATATTTATTGCTTTAATAGCAATAATTATCGTTTTAGTACCTATCTCCATGGCAACTATTACAACCCACAATCAAAATATGGATGAAATTTCAAAATATGATAATGGTACTACAGTATTTGCAGGAGATAATATTATCGATAAGAATAAGATTAACAAATATCCTATTGTAGCAAACCTAGAATCAGTATCTGAACAGGTAGGAAATAGAGAATTCGCTGATGCATTTTTTACAATAGCTACAGGTGCTGTTTCAACTCCATCATCAAAAATCCTATCTGGAAATGTCAGTAATGAGGGTATTGTTGATGAATTTGAAGGTCCCGGATATGTTAGAGTGGATGAAAACCAAATTACAGTAATTCCTCCTGCAGAGTTTGTATGGGGATATAACAGCCCTTATCTACAAGCAAAAATTGTTCCTAATGGAATTGATGTCATCAACAATAGAACCAACCAAACTGTTGGTCATATAGACCCAAAAACTATGGGCAATGATACAGTTCCTGGTGATGTGGTTAATGCTGAAACATTAAAATACTGGTACAACCATTATGGACAAGGTTCTAAATATACCCTAGAATACTGTGTAGCAGGCATTAATGACAACAGAACCTACATTTCTCCAGATATGCTTAGGGGACATTTCCCAGAAGCTTACGATTACTCAATTAAATATCCTTCCGGTTCTCCAGTACTTGTTTATGGTAACAATTACACAGAAACCAAAGTTGCAAGCACATATTCCTATTTGGATTCTCGAC
This sequence comes from uncultured Methanobrevibacter sp., assembly GCA_905235495.1. Classification (GTDB taxonomy): domain Archaea; phylum Methanobacteriota; class Methanobacteria; order Methanobacteriales; family Methanobacteriaceae; genus Methanobrevibacter. Next base: position 98 of record CAJOMK010000048.1, on the reverse strand, counting down.
CACAATACAATGATGCAAATAGGGAATATAATGCTAAACAATTCGTTAAAGCATGGAACGGTACCATAATTCCGGCTAATACAAAAGGTTGCGGAAGA
>CAJOMK010000047.1 GCA_905235495.1 uncultured Methanobrevibacter sp. | reverse complement strand
AAGCTTGGATTAAATAAACATAATCTTAATATTACCCATTATTATATCCGGAATCACTGGCAAGAGATTTACCTGTGTAATACTCATTGATACAGCATCTCCACGAGAGTGTCCTTCACCCCAGTCATGCTGACGGATAGTGTCTAAGATATTGTCCCCGAATATATGAGCAGCCGCTTTGTCATTGATTATGACTAGAACATGTGGAGTAACACCATAGGTATATTGCATAATCTCCTTTGCATCCTGATATGGATTATCAGTCATATAGATATTGTGAAGTGTGTGTCCATTTGTATTATGTGAACTTCCTGGATAAATCCAAGTAAATCCACCATGTAAACTCCATAAAGCAGCCATATCTACTCCAGGAATATTCCCTTCAGTATCATCTTGAGCTAAAATCAATACATTGGAAAATGCAGTGAATACTAATAAGAAAACTAAAATTATAGCAAAAAGGCTTATAATCTTTCTGGCTGAACTTGCCATTTAATCACCACCATAATCTTTAATCAAATTATATTTACATATTTCTTATCAAGATGTTTTTTTACATCTAATTATTATTATAGTTCTATTTAAATATATAAACTTTTTGTAGTATAACAGTAAAAATAACTAAAAATAAGTCAATTAAGATAATCTGAGCTAAAAATAGAATTAAAAAAATAGATTGGATTAAATAAAAATAGTTAAAATAAAAAAAATAAAGAAAAATAAAAAAAGAAAAAAATTAAAATAAGAAGATTTAGTTATGGCTTGGATTGGATAATCCAACAGCATCAGTAGATACTTTGCTGGTTACTGCACCGCTAATCTCTCTCATTTTCTTGATTAATCTTTCTTTCTTGCTTCCATTAATTAGGATATTTTCTAAAACATCCTCAATTGTTTCAATAGGAACAATTTCAATCATGTCTTCGTACTTTTTCTCAAGCATTACATCATCCATATTGGATTTAGGCAAGAGAACTTTCTTAATGCCTGCTTCTGCTGCCGCTTCAATCTTAGCGGTAGCTCCACCAATAGGCATTACATCTCCACGAACGCTTAAGGAACCGGTTAATGCAACTGATTGATCAATAGGAATTCCTTCAACAGCAGAGATAACAGCTGCAGTAATGGAAACACTTGCACTGTCTCCTTCTACACCATCATAACTTTGGAGGAATTGAACATGAATATCATGATTGGAAATGTCAACTTGAGTGTATTTCTTAATGATTGCACTTACATTTTGCACAGAATCCAATGCAATTTCTCCAAGTTTACCAGTTACAATGATTTTACCTTCATGCTTACTGTTTGCAGGAGCCATTTCAGCAGCAATTGGCATTACAATACCACTTCTGTCACCCATAACAGCTAAACCATTGACCATACCTATTTTTCCACCGGAAGAATTGAATACACTGTATTCTTTTCTTTGGATGATTGATCTGTCAACAATTTGTTGCTCCAATGTTCTTGCGAATTTTTTAGCGGTAATTACATGGTCTGCAGTTACTAAATCTGCACCTTCTTCAATAGCTACATCTCCAGAGGAACGTACCAATCCACCTAATTCCCTAAGTCTAAGGGTCAAAGCATTTTTTCTACCTGCTCTACGTTTAGCTTCCAAAATGATTTCATCAAGTGCATCGGTTGCGAAGTGAGGAATTCTCCCATCATTCTTAACTTCTTGAGCTACGAATTGAACAAGTTTCTTCCTGTTTTCTTCGGTATCTTCCATGTAATCTTTCATGAATACTTCATAACCGTATCCTCTGATTCTTGAACGCATTGCAATGTGCATACCTTCGAGAACTTGAATATTTCCTGAAGCTACAAGGACAAAATCACAAGGAACTGCTTGAGAACGTACCATTGCACCACTGCTGTTTTCACTTTGACCAGTGATTGCATATTGTTTCTCTTGCATTGCGGATAAAAGCTCCTGTTGAGTTTTCATGCTCATTGTACCGATTTCGTCAATGTATAAAACTCCTTTATGTGCCTTATGAATCATACCACTTTCAACACGTTCATGTGCAGGAGTTCCAAGACCACCAGATTGGTAAGGGTCATGTCTTACATCACCGAGCAATGCACCAGCATGCGCTCCGGTAGCATCCATAAATGGTGCAAATCTTTTGTCTCCATTGTTAACCAATAATTTTGGAACACTATTGGATACTTTAGGTTTGATTTGCATTGAAATAAATATGACAAGTAATGCAGCAATAATAGCTTCAAAGATTCTTTGGTATAATAAACCAAGAACGAAAATAGCTGCAGTGACAAACATGGTAATCATCATCTTCTTCTCATCACCGCTTTTTGCATTTACCTTGTTTACCTTAACTATTTTTTTACCTTGACCTGCAGGTACTGTTCTGACTAAAGGATAATTACTGTCTTCCGGGTTTGGATAAACCAATACATCTTGAAGCACTTCAGGAGGCAACAATTCAGCCATTCCTTTAGCAAGCATAGATTTACCTACACCAGGATCTCCAATAAGAAGAACATTTCTTCTTTGTTTTGCTGCTTTCTTAATGGTTTCAACAGATTCTTCGTGACCAATAACCTGATCAATAAGCAATGGAGGCACTTCTATATCTGCAGTATTTGAAATTGATTCATAGTCAATCATAGGCTTGATTCTACGATTGCCTTCATCATCTTCAACAAACTCAACATCTAAAGATTCCTTTTCAGGTTCTTTAGCTTCAACAGTTTCATCTGCTGCATCATTTTCATCAATTATAGTTTCTTCTACAGTAGAATCTACTTGTTCTTCTTTAGATTCTAATTCTTCAACATCTGCAGATAAAATTTTATCCTCTTCCATAACTGTTTACCTCCTAATTTTATATTTAGATTATTTTTTGATAACAAGTTTTCTTAATTAACTCATTCAGTTAGATTTTTCTGTTTTTACATGTTTTTTTATAAAGAATGTATTATATTAATATATATTAAACTACATGCTTAATAACTTTATGATTTTAGCCATATAAAAATGTTTGTATTTTAGTAACTTTAATTAACTAAAATAAGCAATGAAAAAAATTTACAATAACTGCATAAAATAAACTTTATTATTTATAAAAAATAAATGAATAATCATATATAAAGATATAAAAAAATCATTGATTCAAAGGTAAAATTATGACAAAATGTTTAATGATTCAAGGAACTGCGTCCAATGCTGGAAAAAGCTTAATTGTTGCAGCACTTTGTAGAATCTATACAAAAAGAGGATATAAGGTAGCTCCATTTAAGTCACAGAACATGTCCTTAAATTCCTATACCACAAAGGAGAATAAGGAAATAGCTATTGCACAGGTATTGCAGGCTAAAGCAGCGAATATAGAGCCTAGTGTTGATATGAACCCAATACTCTTAAAGCCAAAAGGGGAATCATGCTCACAAGTAATCATTCAAGGTGAAGCTGTAGGAAACAAGGACTTCTTTAGGCAATACGATAAAACAAAAGCCACCCAAAAGGACATAGACAACAATTTGATGGATGACGAAGACTATAGAATCATTGCAAAGGAAGCTGTTATAGACTCATTAAACAAATTAAAAGAAGATTACGATATCATTATCATGGAAGGTGCAGGATCCCCAGCTGAAATCAATTTAAGGGAAGGTGACCTTGCAAATATGGGTGCTGCAGAAATAGCAGATGCAGATGTGCTCCTTGTAGGAGATATTGACAAAGGAGGAGTCTTTGCATCAATAGCTGGAACTTTCCTATTGCTTGGTGATGCAGACAGGTCAAGATCCAAAGGAGTTATCATCAACAAGTTTAGAGGAAAACAGGAGTTGTTATGTTCTGGAATTGAAAGATTGGAAGAAATCATTGAAGTTCCTGTTTTAGGAATAGTTCCATATGCAGAAAACCTCCAATTGCCTGAAGAGGATTCCGCATCATTAAAAGAGCATAATTGGACAAAGGAATTTGAAAGCAATAGAGACCATATAATAATCGGAGTCATGAAGCTTCCAAAAATAGCCAATTTCACAGATATCGATCCATTTGACTCAGAGGATGATGTTGAGGTAAGGATGATTGAGCTATATGACGATAAGGAAAAGCTCAAAGACATTGATGCACTCATTCTGCCAGGTACAAGAAATTCCGCAGAGGATATGAAGGAATTGGAAGAATCAGGCATGGCAGATAGAATAAGAAAAATCTATAACAACAAGCATATCCCAATAATCGGAATCTGTGGAGGATACCAGATTTTAGGAAATAAGATTATAGATAAGAACCATAAGGAATCCAAACTTGATGAAATAAATGGTTTGGGAATTTTAGACATTGAAAGCGAATTCATCAGAGAAGAAAAGATTGTAAAGCAAAGCCTTGCAAACTTTGAATTAAAAGCAGATGCTAAAGATGAATCTGAACAAGCATATGAAATATTCTCTAAAATCAATGGTGAGGAAGTTACAGGATATGAACTTCATGAAGGTACAACAAATCTCTTAGGAGCAAAGCCATTATTTAGAATTAAGGAAGGAATGGGAAATAATAACGAAGGAAAATACGATGGAGCTTATCAGAATAACGTATTCGGCACCTATTTCCATGGAATATTCAATAATTACAATCTAAGAAGGGAACTATTGAATTATCTTAGAGAAAACAAAGGATTGAAAATAAAAACAGGTGAAGATTCATATGAAACCAGTATGGAAAATTCACTTGAAAAATTAGCAAATATCGTAGAAGAAGCATTGGATATGGATTATATTGATAATTTGATATTTGATGATTAAAAATAGAAATAATAAGAATAGAATAGTAATTTAAAAAAAGAAAATAATAATCAAAATTAAAAAAAAAAGTAAAAAAAAGAGATCTTAGTCTAAATAGGCTAAAATCATTTTATTTTTCTAGTTTTTGTCTCTGCCAAAGATGTGAACAGCACAAGTACCACCAGTACCACCAACATTATGGGTCATACCGATTTCAGCACCATCCACTTGACGTTTACCTGCTTCCCCTCTTAATTGCCATACGATTTCAGTAGCTTGAGCGATACCAGTAGCTCCAAGAGGGTGACCTCTTGCTTTTAAACCACCTGATGGGTTAATTGGGCAATCACCATCAATATTGGTTTGTCCTTCCTCAAGAACTTTTCCACCTTCCCCTTTTTTAGCAAATCCAAGGTCTTCGATTGCAAGTAATCCGTTGATTGAGAAACAATCGTGAACTTCTGTAGCATCAATATCTTTTACAGTTACTCCTGCCATATCATAAGCTTTTCTGGAAGCAGCAATGGTTGCATCTAAAGTAGTAATATCTTTTCTGCTGTGTAATGCGATGGTCCCAGAAGATTGGGCAGAAGCCTTTACATAAATAGGAGTGTCTGTAAACTCTTTAGCTCTTTCTGCTGCACAGATTACAATAGCTGCTGCACCGTCTGAAACAGGTGAACAGTCAAGTAAAGTCAATGGATCTGCAACAGGAGCGGATGCTAATACCTTATCTACAGAAACTTCAAATGGGAATTGAGCATTAGGGTTGTTTGCTGCATTCTTATGGTTTACTACAGACATCATAGCTAATTGCTCTCTTGTAGTTCCATATTCATACATATGTCTTTGAGCAATCATAGCGTATAATGATGGGAAAGTAGCTCCTTGCTGTGCTTCCCATTCTTGGTCAGATGCAGTAGCAATAGCAGGTGTTGCATCTACAACATCAGTCATCTTTTCTACACCTGCAGCAACGACTATATCATGATATTCGGAAGCTACAGCCATGATACCTTGTCTAAGTGCGAGCCCTCCTGATGCACAAGCAGCTTCAACTCTTGTACATGAAATTGGGTTCATACCCATACTATCAGAAATAAGTGCTGCGATATGTTCTTGACCTACGAAAAGACCTGCAGACATGTTTCCTACAAACATAGCTTCTAAATCTGCACCGCTAAGGTTAGCATCTTCCATAGCGCCAAGACCAGCTTGTGAAATTAATTCTCTAAATGAACTCTCCCATAATTCACCGAATTTTGTTTGGGAAGCTCCAATAATTGCAACATCTCTCATTTTTTCACCTTTATCATAAAATAATTATAATACCTCTTAAACCTTTATCTCTCATTTCTATGCCATTCTTAGTTTTCCTTTGAATTTAGCGTAAACAGCATAATCGACATAAATCTTCTTAGAGAGGATTTCTTCAGTTGTAGGAGCTAAATTTTTAACTTCTTCGATTCTATCATTTACGGTTAAAGTGAATCCATCACTACCTGCACCTGAACCATAGGATACAATGAATATTTTATCTCCAGGTTCTGCCTTATCCAATACATTGGAAAGTGCTAATGGAACAGCCCCAGAATAGGTGTTACCTACATTAGGAGTTAAAAGACCATCTTTATATTGTTCTGGAGTAAATCCTAATTTTTTAGCTGCTCTTAAGTAAAATTTACCATTTGGTTGATGGAAAATAGCATAATCATAATCTTCCACTTTTGAATCAGTTTTTTCGAGTAATCCTTTAGCTGCACCGAATACATGTTTGAAGTAAGCTGGATCACCAGTGAATCTTCCTCCGTGACTTGGATAAGGTTGACCTTCTCTTCTGTAAAAATCAGGAGTGTCAGTGGTAAAACTGTAAGTAGTTCCAAAGTCAGCAACAGTATTCTTATTACCTATAATATATGCTGCACCACCAGCTGATGCAGTGTATTCCAATGCATCTCCAGGAGCTCCTTGAGAAGTGTCTGCACCAATAGCTAAACCATACTTAATCATACCGGAGTCTACTAAACCCATAGTAGCTTGAATTCCTGCAGTACCTGCTTTACAAGCAAATTCCAAGTCTGCAGCAGTCATATCAGGAGTAGCTCCAATTGCTTCAGCAACAATGGTAGCAGTTGGTTTTACTGCATAAGGGTGAGATTCAGAACCAACATAAACAGCTCCAATATTTTGAGGATCAATTTGTGCTCTTGCCAATGCATATCTTGCAGCGCTTACTGCAATGGTTGCAGTATCTTCATCAGATGAAGGCACTGATTTTTCATTGACAACTAATCCATTTGAAATTGAATCTGGGTTATCTCCCCATACTTTTGCGATTTCTTCTACTTTAATTCTATATGAAGGCACATTAGCCCCATATCCAACAATTCCTGCCATTAAATCACAACCATTTCATAATTTAGTTTTAATTGCAATAGCTAATAATTGCTATCAAATTTAATTTAATAAATATTATTTTTTTAATTCGACAATCAAATTTTTTTTATTTGATTTTTATAAGAATATAAACTTAAATAACTAAATAAAACTTAAAATAACATTATTATATGTTTATATTAATATAATATTATTTTTTAATACATATAAACTTATTTAAAAAAAAATAGAGTAAAACGAGATAATTGACTAAAAAAATCCAAACTAAATTATGTTAATTTCAATGAATCTAAAGTAAGTGGAAAGAAAAAAGTAAAATGTTTAAAAAAATATGGAATATTGTTAAAAATAATAATAAAAAAAGTTAAAAAACAGATGCAACTGCCGGGATTCGAACCCGGGTTGTAGGCTTGGAAGGCCCAAGTAATAACCAGACTATACCACAGCTGCAATAAAAAAAGTGCGGCGTCCGGGATTTGAACCCGGGTCTCTAACGTGGCAGGCTAGAGTCTTAACCAGGCTGGACTAACACCGCAATATACAACATATAAATGTTAGTTAACATAATATATAAACCTTTCTATGAAATATTTTTTTATAAAATATATTAGAAAAATTAGGGAATTTAAGTTCAAAAAACAAACTTAAAGATTTATAAAAAATGAGAAATAAGCGGAATCATTGATTGAATACCTAAAATAAATATGGCCAATCCTCCAAGGAATTCAATGTGTCTGGAGTATTTCATAGCTACTTTAGTACCAAAAACACCAATTAACTGCCAAGAGATAACTAAACATAAACTTGCTATAGCAACTACATATGGGTCTGCACCATCAATAACACCTTGAGCGGCCAAAACTAAGTTTTCAATGTTACCAAAAATCAATAATCCTAAAAACGGTTTATAAGCATTAATTGTAGACATCTTTACACCTAACCTTTAACTGCTTGATACATTGATTGAATACCTAAAATAAATATGGCTAATCCGCCAATGAATTCAATATACATCCCATAATCTTGTAACTGTTGTGTACATAAAGTTCCAATAATCAACCATATGGCTACACATAATAAACTTAAAAGAGCAATCTTTAAAGGATTTGCAGATCTAACCACTCCTTGAGAAGCTAAAATCAAATTCTCTATATTTCCAAAAATTATTAAGGAAATTAAACCAATGTTTAATCCAAAACTCATTAAATCACCAGCATATCATCTAATGATTATACATTGTGTGTGTGTTTTTTTTTTTTTTTTTTTTTTTTTTTTTTTTTTTTATTAGTTATTATTTATAATTTAGATTACATTGCAAATAATAGTTAATAAAAAAAATCATATAATTCTTAACCATTAACATGATTTATATCTCTTTAATCATATTTAAAACTTACTTAAAACTATGAAGTTTCCATAGATAAAAAATAAAAAGTTTTTTATAAAAAAATACAATTAAATGAAATAAGTAAATTCTGAGAATAAAATAGTTAGAATTAATAAAATAAATTAAAAAAAAATAGGATTTTTTGAAAAATAGGGAAAAATAAATAAAATAAATAAAAAGATAGGATTTTTCCAAAACCAGCAAAAAAATAAATAAAAAATAAAAAAATAATGAAAATAGAATAAAATCTACTTTCTAGCAATTACACTGAGCCATCCAGTAACTAATTCCTTATCCAAACTGTCCTGACCGTTTTTTGAGAAACTGATAATGTCAGAAAATCCTGCTTCACGCAAATATTCATCAAATTCATCTTCTGAGTATATATTCATTTCCAATAGGTCAATAAGCTCCTTCTGACGTTCATCTCCTTCATTAGGAACTGCTTCATTGCAAATAAACATTATTCCATCATCTTTCAATACTCTTCTAACCTCTTTTGAATCATTGATAAAATCAGGCCAAAAATAAACGGTTTCAAAACCAGTTATAATATCAAATGTGTTATCTTCAAAAGGCAATTCAGATACAGACCCTTGAATGATTTCACATCTTCCTTCATCAATGGCTGCTTGATTTAGCTTGGTGGATTTCTCAACTGCAACTTCAGAATAATCCAAACCATAAACCTTATTATCAGTCATTTTAAGGAATCTTGCTACATTTACTCCACCACCACAGCCTATATCCAGAATCACATCATCCTTTCCAATGTCCAAATGATTTACACCCCACCTAGCAAGGCTTTCATGGCTTTCATTCATCCTTTCCAACAATTGATCCCCTAATTCTCCTTCAGGTTTTCTTGCATTGATTATTAAATCCTTTTCCTCTTGACTCCTAATGCTATTATTATCAGCCATCTTATATCCTCCTAAAATTTAATCATTTACCAATATTTTCTTACCAATAATAATATTGATTGCACTAATTAATAAATTTTAGTATCAATCGAGAAAATGATAAAATAATTAAAGGAAAATTAAAGAGGATTATTCCTCAAAATAAATTTCCCTAATAAAATCACCTATCCTATCAATGTGAAATCATTGAAAAAGCCCAACATCAACAGTTCATCAGCATCATCAATTAACTGATTAGACGAATTTTCATTTTCGCAATTACAATCATCCAAAAGATCCAAACAATCAGAATCACTTAATTCATACATATCATCAAATTCATTTAAGTCATTTGGATTTTGTTCAGTTTCCTTTCCACAATCATATGAACTATAATCAACACTGTTTTTTACATATCTGTTTTCTTTGTTATTTTCTAAAGACATTTTACCAAATCCTTTACATATTTTAAGAAAAAGTTCTTGAATAAAGATTGCTTTTTAAAGAATATAAGACTAAACAAAGAGCATTAGAAAAGTAATATTTAAAATAAGTTTACCATAGATGGTAAATTACAAATTAAATAATAAATAGTTAGATATAGATTAAAAAAAGTAAAAATTACATAAATAGTTTAATATAATAAATCTAAAAATTGGCAATGCGAGATAAAAATAGATAAAAACTAGAAAAATAGGATAGAATTGAATAAGAAAAAATTAAAAAAAGAAAAAAGAAAAGTCAAGAGTAAAACTCTTAACTAGTAACCTTTTAGTCAAACTTTTTAAAGGCTTGAAAAAAGTTTTAATCAAACTTTTTCCAAAAGTTTGGAAAAGTTTTGGTCCAGGTTTTGCAGGCCGAAGGCCTGGAAAAGCTGGGTCTACATCATTGGAGGCATGCCGCCAGCCATACTTGGGTCCATTGGCATGTCGCCAGCACTGGTTCCGCTGGAAGCGATTACGTCATCGATTCTTAAAATCATTTCAGCAGCTTCGGAAGCAGATTGGATAGCTTGTTTTTTGACACGTTTAGGTTCTATAACACCTTCTTCTTTCATGTCAGTAACATCACCAGTGAATACGTTTAATCCCATGTAAGCAGAATTTTCGTGAGCAGCTCTTAAGTCTACTAAAGAGTCAATGCTGTCTAAACCAGCGTTTTCAGCTAAGGTTTTAGGAACAATCTCTAGTGATTCTGCAAATGCAGTTACTGCTAATTGTTCTCTCCCGCTAATGGATTGAGCATATTCTTTGAGTTTTTTAGCCATAGCTATTTCAGGAGCTCCTCCACCAGCTACAACTTGACCGTCTTCTACAGTAGCAGCCACTACACCAATTGCGTCATCAACAGCTCTGTCGATTTCATCAACGATGTGTTTGGTACTTCCTCTGACTAATAAGGTTACTGCTTTAGGTTCTTGACAGTCTTCTACGAAGATCATGTCGTCACCGGAGATTTTCTTCTCGGTTACGGAACCTGCGTGACCTAAGTCAGCTTCGGTTAAGTCATCTAAGTTGGATACAACGGTTGCGCCAGTTGCTTTGGCTAATTTGTCAATGTCCGATTTTTTAACTCTTCTTACAGCTAAGATTCCTTCTTTAGCTAAGTAGTGTTGTGCTAAGTCGTCAATACCTTTTTGTGCGAATAATACGTTTGCACCTGCATCAGCGATTTTGTTAACCATATCTCTGACCATTTGTTCTTCTTGTTCAATGAATGCTTGCATTTGAGCAGGGTCAGTGATTCTGATTTCAGCATCTACTTCAGTTTCCTTAACTTCTAAAGGAGAGTTGATTAAGACAACTTTTGCGTCTTTTAATTCAGATGGCATACCTGGGTGTACTTTTTCTTTGTCTACGATAACACCTTGGATTAAGGTAGATTCTTCTACTACTGCACCATCTTTCTTCTCGATTTTAATGTGATCAGTGTCAACTCTAGAATCGTCAGCTACTTGTTGTACAGCATCTACGATTAAGTTTGCTAAAGGTTCACGAGCTTTTTCAGTTCCTTTACCAGTCATAGCAGTCATTGCTACTTTCACTAACATTTCACGGGAAATGTCATCAATAGCAATTTCTTCTAAGATTTCTTGTGCTTTTTCAGCAGCTTGTCTGTAACCCATAGCAATGATGGTTGGGTGAATTTCCATATCCAATAAGGTTTCAGATTTTTTGAGGAGTTCTCCAGCAATGATTACTGCGGTAGTAGTTCCGTCTCCAACTTCGTCTTCTTGGGTTTTTGCAACTTCTACGAGCATTTTTGCTGCAGGGTGTTCAATATCCATTTCTTTTAAGATAGTAACTCCGTCGTTGGTTACTACAATATCCCCAAGTCCGTCCACTAACATTTTGTCCATACCTTTTGGACCTAAAGTGGTTCTTACAGTTTCTGCTAATACTTTACCTGCTAAGATGTTGGTTCTTTGTGCATCTCTACCTAACAATCTGTTAGTTCCTTCAGGTAAAATGAAAATAGGTTGACCTTGTGCCATTTTATACACCTCAATTTTTTTTAAAAATAAATTTTTTTTAATATTTAATAGATTAAATAAAAATAATGCAATCATATTCATTTACTTAATCGTTAACATAAATAAATGGATATAATCAAGTTAAATCTAAGAAAATACAGAAAATAATTTCATAAAAAGATAGATTTAACTTATATTAAAATATTTATTCTATAATAACAATGGGTTTAAAGTATTATATAAACTTTTTGTTTTTATTATAGATTTTATAAAAATTATTATTTTAGACATAAATGATTAAAATTTAATTAATTTTGAATAAAAATATAAAAATTTAATTAAAAATTAAATAATTAACTATAAAATTTATTTAGTTACAAAAATATATTAAAATAAAAAGTTCCTTTGTGGTTTACACTGCTTCCTTTGCGGTTAACAG
>CAJOMK010000046.1 GCA_905235495.1 uncultured Methanobrevibacter sp. | reverse complement strand
TAATAGCTACATGTCTTGGCATCCTTTTAGGGTCTAATTCCTTTAAAAGACGCTTTTCATAAAGTGTATATAAAAATTGTGGCGGCACAAGTATTCCCCGTAAAATTTTTTTTTTTTACTAAATCTTTAATTTCTTATCTAATCCTATTAATTTTAAATGTTTATAATTACTTAATTAGTAATTTCTATTATTATATTTCATTAAATTAATTTAAATAGTTTTATATATGAATCTAAAAAAAGAAGAAATTAAGTAAAAAGAACAATATAAAATTTTAAAAAAAAAATGATTATCCGAATTATTTATTTAGTTTTGCTAATCTATAAGCCAATTTTAAACTTCTCACATAACCATCTACACTTTGGTCACGGCTTGTATCAATGAATACCTCATCGATTCCAAGGGTTACAGCACCATAACTTGGCCATGAGTCAAGCAAAACAAGTGTTCTAAAAAGAATATTTCCAAAAATGCCATCATTTGCAAGGATTATATTGTTTCCATCCTCAATGGCTTGTTCCAAAAGAATATAATAGTTTTTGATGGAATAATTTTTTGAAACATCCCCTGAATCGTTGTCAAAGTTATTTAATTTACTGAATTCTTCAATCAATATTTCAGTAAGTTCCTCCGATGATTTTAAACTTTCATCTATCCTATCGCTTCTTCCCAAATCATCTTTTCTTCCTTCAGCTAAAATAGCTATTTTAGGCTTTTTGCCTAAATATTGAATGAAATTTGCTGATTGGATAGCCAATGTAATCTTTTCTTCAGTATTCTTTCCTTCATCAATGCCTACAGGAGCAAGAAGGAATTCATAATCCTTTGAAAAGTTTTCATCATCATCTGTATTAATATAAGTGGTTCTATTTATTATCCTATCTGATTTAAGCTCTTTGACGGCTTTAATAACTTTAGATGCCTTTAAGGATCCTCTGATAACTGCATCCACTTCCGGATTTTTAAATGCATCTATAAGCTCATCTTCAGTTTCAACTAAAGTTATGCTTAAATCTTCAATATCCTTTAATTCATTAGAAGCAATTTTCATTTTCTCCTAAACCAGCCACTATATTAATCATAGTAATTGATTTATCTATTATTTAATTTATAGTTTTATAAAATTAGAAAAAATGATTAGGAATTTTTTAAAAATAGTAAAAAAATTAGAAAAAATAGAAAAAAGGATTAAAAATTTTTTAAAAATAGTAAAAAAAATTAGATAAAATAGAAAAAAACTAGTAAAGAGTAATTTACTCCAAACTAGTGAAAAGAGTTTTGGTCAAGGTTTTACGTTGCCGAATGCAACGTAAAAGCTTGGTTAAAACTGTTTACCTAATTCATAAGCTTCTTTTAATTTGTCTTCTTGTTCTTCTGCAACGATTCCTGCAGGACCAGCACTTCCTGCATCAATATGACCAATAACCTCATATCCCATAAAGGTAAATGGAGAGAATTTGGTTAATTCAATATAATCTTTGTAAGTTCCTTCAGGTTGGTTTTCAGTAAAGATAAGTGCTGCTTTACCGGATAAGCTTTTATTTGGGTTTTGACCGATTGCATAGAAACGATCAATGATGGTTTTTGCTTGTCCAGACATTTGACCATAGTAAATAGGAGTTGCAAAGATTACACCATCAGCTGCAACCAATTCATTGATGATTTTGTTACCATCGTCTTCACGTACACAGTCAGGGTTTTCAGCACAGAACAGACATGCTTTACAGCTTGCAATGTCTTCTTTTTCGAGGTAGTGTTTTACTACTTCGTGACCGTTTTCTTCTGCACCTTTAATCATTTCATCCATTAATACGTCACAGTTTCCACCAACACGTGGACTTCCTTGTAATGCAATAATTTTCATTTTTCAAACCTCCAAAATATTTAAATTAGCATTTAATAATTTAAAAGATTACTAATTACATTTAACAGTTAATTTTAAGCATTTAATAATTTAAATGATTAGTAATTACATTTAATAGTTTATTTTAAGATTATATATAGTTTTTTAGTTAAATAGGTTAATTTAATCTATTTCATCAAAAAGCAGCTATTTTTCCCAAGCAACTTTCAATGCAGCTTCAATAGCTTCTGATGTTTTCACCAAGTCTTCTTCAGTATGTGCACCAGAGATGAAATTACATTCAAATTGGCTAGGTGGAATGAATACACCATTCTTCAACAATTCTCTGAAGTATACCAAGAACCTTTTGGTATCTGATCTTTTTGCTATTTCATAATTGAGCACAGGTTCTGGATTGAAGTATATCTGGAACATTGAAGCGAGACCTACAACCTGCAAGTCCAAGTTCAAGTCTTCAACGATATCTTTCATATTGTCTCTTAAGAAGTCTCCTTTTCTTGCCAAATTGCCGTAGAATAGGTAATCAAGTTTTACTAATGTAGAAAGACCTGCTTGAACTGAAATAGGGTTTCCACTAAAGGTTCCAGCTTGGTAAACCTTACCGTTAGGTGCAATCATTTCCATAATCTCCTTTTTACCAGCGTAAGCACCAATTGGGAATCCTCCACCTAATATTTTAGCAAAAGTGACTAAATCAGGTTTGACTCCATAATACTCTTGAGCTCCACCACGAGAGACTCTAAAACCTGTGATTACTTCATCAAAAATCAATACAATATCATTTTCCTCTGTGATTTCCCTTAAGAATTTCAAGAATTTAACAGTAGGCTCTACACAACCGATATTTCCCATAACAGGCTCTACGATAATACAAGCAATGTTTTCTCCTTCATCATCAATCAATTTGGTTAATGCATCAACATCATTGAAAGGTACTGAAAGAGTGTTTTGAGTAGTTTCCACTGGAATTCCTAGAGAATCAGGAAGACATGCTGCACCTGAACCTGATTTTACAAGAACATAATCATGAACTCCATGATATGATCCTTCAAACTTGACAATCTTATCCTTAGCAGTGAAACCTCTTGCAAGTCTGATTGCAGCCATTGTAGCTTCAGTTCCTGAGTTTACAAAACGAACCATCTCAGCACATGGAACCCTGTCAATTATTTCTTGAGCCAATTTAACCTCATTTTCAGTAGGGGCACCGTAAGCAGTTCCCTTTTGCATTTGAGCATAAACGTCATTCATGACATCATCATCACTATGACCAATCAATATAGGACCATATGCCAAACAGTGGTCAACATAATCGTTTCCATCAATGTCTTTAATGTGTGAACCTTTTGCTTCCTTTACAAAGAATGGATATGGTTCAAAAGCACGTACTGGAGAGTTAACTCCTCCTGGAGTGATGGTTTTACTTATTTTAAATAATTCTTCGCTATTCATGATAATAATTTCCTATAAGTTTAATTAAATGAATAATTTTTAATCATAAATCATATTGAATAATTATTGAAATAATTATTGGTATAATATAAGTTTTATTTATCTTAATTAATAGGTATTTCTATTTTATAAAAAGTTTAATATAATAAAATATAAAAATCAATTCAAGAAATAAACAGATAACTAATTTTAAAGGATGATAAAATGGATTTATTGGATGTAATGCTAAAAAGAAGAAGTGTAAGAAAATATACAGATGATGAAATTCCAAATGAAAAGATGAATAAGATCCTTCAAGCCGGGCTTCTTGCTCCAACAAGCAGAAACCTAAAGCCATGCAATTTTTTAGTTATTGAAAACAAGGAAACATTAAAGAAAATAAGCAAATCAAAAGCTTTTGGAGCTTCATTTGTCAAGAATGCAAATAAGGCAATAGCTGTCATTGCAAACAGCAAGGTCTCTGATACATGGATTGAAGACTCTTCAATAGCTTTAGCATTCATGCATTTGATGGCTGCAGAACAGGATGTTGGAAGCTGCTGGATTCAAATCCATTTAAGAAAATCCAAATTGGGAAAATCATCAGAAGACCTTGTACGTGACATTTTAGGAATAGATGACTACTTTAGAATAGTTGGAATATTGGCTTTAGGAATTGAAGATGGACATATGGAAGCTTATACTCTCGATGATATTGATAAGGAAAAAGTCCATTATCTTCGTTAAATGTTAAAAAAATAGCATTACTTTAGATTTCAAAATTTATTTTAAAAAAAAAGCAATTAGAATGATTTAAGAATCTAATCCAATAAGGATTAAGATTCAATCATTCCAAATATCTACATTGCAAGAAAGTCTTGCAATCTCCCAATAGATATTGATAAATCCATAAATTATCGGTTTAGTCAAAAAAGTTTAATGAAAAACTTTTTAAACTCTAATAATGAATATGAATAAAATGATATTTAAAGTTTATTAAGGGATTTATAAATTGTACGAAGTGAACTTACAAGCTAAACGAAACTCTAAAACAACTGGGAGTATTGTTAAAAAACAAAATTCTGCAAAAATGTTTTTTCCTACAATTTAAAGGTACATTATGATATCATAATATCTGACATAATATAATTATATTGATTTAAAAAATGATAAAATTCAATAAAAATGATTAATTTTAAAAAAAGTTAAAAATAGTAAAAAATAGTAAAAATTAAAAAAAGAAATTAGTTAAGAGTTTTAACTCCCAACTATTGAAAATATTTTAATCAAACTTTTTATCACAAAAGTTTGAGCTATTGCTCAATGATGTGTTCATCAATAGCCAAACCAAAATGTCTTGCACTTTCGTCAATATAACCTTTGACCTTCATTCCAGGTTCTAAAACTGAAACGGAAATAGGTTCTCCATTTTCATCGACTAATCTTATGGTTTCTGCATTTTGAACCAATGATTTGATTTTCATATCTTCAAATTCCGCTTCAATCAGAAGAAGAGGTCTTTTTTCTATCTTGGACCTTCCGACAATAGACTTTTTGGTTTTTCCATCCCTATCAACAATCAATACCTCATCACCTGTTTCAAGTTCACTTAGGTATCTTGTCTTGTTACCTGGAACCATAACATAAGCTTGTACAGGGCCAGCATTCACTCTAAAAGGTCTTGAAGCTACATATTCACTTTCAAGGCTTTCACTGTGAATGAAGAACATTGCCTTTGAATAGGAACCAATGAGCATACCTTCTCCATGCTTCATCATGGTTGTTGTGTCTAAGCAGACTCTGTCTCCTGAACCTAGAGGTTCCACATTGGTAATTGTCAAATCCACCAATTTGTAACTTTCTGTTGAAAGCTCATCAATAAGATTTGCAATGTCTTTGATTTGTGCGAATTCCTGTGGCTCGAATATTACACCATCAGCACCTATTTCCAATGTTTCCATAGCTACTTTTGCATCATCTGCAGTTTTTACTGCAGCAATTATGTTTACATTTTCCTTTTGCAAGTCTGCAATGATGTTTTCAAGGGGAATGATTGTCCAATCGGTTGCTACAAGGATTATATAATCAACAACTCTACCTAAGGTCACGGCTAATTGTTCATGCAATTTATCGGTAATGACTATATAGGCACAGACAGTTTTTCCAGAGTTTTTAGCTTCATTTGCTTTAACTAGATCTAATGATTCATTTAAGTTGTCCTTAAGTTCAAGAGTTCCATCCCCTTCCCCGTCTATTCCAACTAAATATATGTCAGCATCCTCTTCATTGGAAATCACTTTAAAGTTTCCAACCTTTCTGATATTTTCACTGTCTTCTGTATCAAGAACATGATCGATTCCTGATTCAAGTGCTGTTGTAATCAATTCTTTCTTATCATCCCAACTTAACTTTGGGGACATAATCCAAGCGAATTTATTTGACAATTTTAATCTCCTTTAAATTTATTATTAATCGTTATAGATAAAACTATTTACAATAAGTTTAATTTATTATAATTATTTAATCTTTGAGGATTTTTAAAGCATCATCTACGCTCATATCATTATGAACTACTTCTGCAATGGCTTTAGTAATCTTTCCAGGGTTTTCAGCTTGGAAAAGGTTTCTTCCAAATGCTACACCTGCCCCTCCAACTTCAAGAGAATCTCTTACCATTTCTAAAAGTTCCCTATCGGTTTCCACTTTAGGTCCTCCTGCAATGACTACAGGGACCAATGCTCCATCAACTACTTCCTTAAAGGTATCAGGGTCACCAGTATAATTGGTTTTTACGATATCTACACCAAGTTCAGAACCTACACGTGCTGCATGTTTTACCATTTCCACATCATGTTCATCTTCCACTTTTTGTCCTCTTGGGTACATCATTGCTAAAAGTGGAACTCCCCAGTAACTGCAGGTTTCAGATATTTCACCAAGTTCCATAAGCATTTCAGGTTCTGTTTCAGAACCTATGTTTACATGTACGGATACTGCATCTGCACCTAATTGGATTGCTTTTTCAACACTGGTTACAGTTACCTTATTGTTTGGATCTGGGCTTAATGAGGTACTTGCAGACAAGTGTACAATAAGACCAATATCCTTACCGTATCCTCTATGTCCAAGTCCTACAATACCTTTGTGCATCAATATTGCATTTGCTCCACCTTGGGAAATGCTTTCAACAGTCTCATTCATATTAATTTTTGATAGGACCACTTGATACACCATGGTCCATAGGAGCAATTACGGTTCTTCCGGTTTTTCTATTGAAAATCCTTTCTAAACGAATTTTTTTTCCTATTTCAGTCATAAGATTAGTCTCCTAAAAATTTTATATAAATTAATTTATAAAAATAATTTTTTTATTCATTACTAGTTTTAATAGTATTATATAAAAATTTTATTATAATAATAGTGGACATACTAAATTATAATGTATAATTTTATACATTAATGTTTATTTAAATACATATATACTTTCTTATTTTTAGTATTTAAATCTTTTGAAATTGAAGAATATTTCAAAAAATAGCATTTACATAGTGAAAAATGAATAGTATTTAGTTATTTTTAAACTATTTTTAAATAAATGATGAAAATCATTTTATTTCTTTTCTTTTTTTTACAATTTTTCATTTTCAACAATTTTTAAAACTCTTTTAATAACTGAAAAATTAACCTAATTATTAAACTGTTCTAAATTTTTAAATTTAAATATCAATATTGATTTTTTTTTAATTTAATAATTTGGCAAAATAATAATATAAATAATTATTTTTAAAAAATGTTAATATAAATTAAATTTTAATTAAACATTAACCAAAATAAATGATAAAATATTAAACTAAAATAAAAAGATTTATAAACATTTTAATATATAATTATTAACAAAGATAGATTTACATATATTAATAAAAGTTTTTATACAAATTATAAAAATCAATATTTTTAGGAGAAGTGTAATCGGTGGAACTGGTCCACAAGGTTTAGGTATTGCTCTTAGATTAGCAATTGAAGGTGTAGAAGTAATTGTTGGTTCCCGTAAAGAGGAAAAAGCAGTAGATGTTGTTGCAGAAGCTAAAGAAAAATATGCAGAATACGACTTAAACATCAAAGGTTTAGCTAACGAAGATGCCGCAAAAGAAGGAGACATCTTAATCCTCACCGTACCTCTTGCAGCACAAAAACCAACTTTAGAAGGAATCAAGGAATTCTGTACTGACAAAATTGTTTTAGATGCAACTGTACCTTTAGAAACTGCAATTGGTGGAAAACCATTCAGATTCATTGACTTAATGGAAGGATCTGCAGCAGAAAGAACTGCATCCATCCTTGACGGAACCGGTGCTAAAGTTATCTGTGCATTCTGTAACATCAGTAACTCTCACTTATCCAACATTCCAGAAGACATCGGCTGTGACTGTTTAATTGCTGGTGACGACAAAGAAGCAAAAGAAATTGTAGCAAAACTCATCAACAAAATCCCTGGTGTAAGAACCATCGATACAGGAATCTTGGAAAAATCCAGAATCATCGAAAAAATCACCCCATTATTAATTGGATTAAACATCAAATATAAATCCCATTACGGTGGTTTAAGAATCACTGGAATCCCAAAATTAGACAAATAGATTCAAGGAATTTATAAAACTTAATTATTCTATTTTATAGAATAATTACTTTTTTCTTTTTTTAAACACTCTAGCAAAATTTTATTAAACTCTTTTTTTAAACTAATATTATGAACATCATAAAAAATCTACCTTTGGCAATCACTGGCCTAATTTTAGCAATTCTATCATTAGGAAAAATATTCACTGATTTCAGCAGCATATTTTTTTATAATTGGATCAATTCTGATATTCATGGTATTATTAAAACTTGTTTTAGATTTTGATACCTTCTTTAATGAATTGAATAATCTCATTGCCTTAAGCACATTCGGTGCATTTTCAATGGCTTTTATGCTGTTCAGCACATATTTAAAACCATTATTCCTGCCATTATCACAAAGCATTGAATATGGATTTTAGGAATAATCATTCATTTATCAATCATAATAGTATTTACAAAGAATTATGTTTTGAAAGATTTTGATATTGAAAATGTATTTGCAACATGGTGGATTGTATATATTGGAATAACAATGGCTGCCATTACAGCACCTGCATATAACTTGCAGCAATATGGATTAATATTCTTTGGAATAGGATTTATGTTGATGATACCAACACTCATTTTAGTCTCTTACAGATACCTTAAATTTACTGCAATAGACGATAAAAATAAACCATTCATTTGCATCTATGCTGCAATTTTATCAATCATTATTGTTGGATACGTGAATGCACTACCAATTAATGCAAACTTCCTTGCTGTTATCTACTACGGCATGCATTTTTTATATTTTTGCACTTTTCCAAGCAATCAAACTTATAGTCATTGAAAGATTAAAATTCATGCCAAGCTTTTCAGCATTTACATTTCCGTTTGTCATAAGTGCAATAGCTACTGGTAAAGCTTATAAATTCTTTGGATTAGATATTTTAAACTATTTATTTTATATTCAGGCAATTATAGCATTGGTTTTAGTCATTTTCGTTTCATATAACTACTTGAAATTCTTGATAGGGAAATAATCTTTAGGGTGTTTGGATGAATTGAAATTCAAAAAATACAAGTTACAAGATGAATACATAAAAATTAGATTAAAAATGACATAAAAATGAATAAACTAAAAATAAAATAACTATTAATTCAATTCAAACACTTTAATATCCTCATAGATTGGCCCTTGAGGAGTTAAAGTACTCTTTTTCAAGCAAATCCTGGAAACTGTCCTCTGACCAATTTCAATTTCTTCCAATTTTTCAATGGTCTCCCTAATTTCCTTTTTATTTTTAGGACTTTTCACCCTTCCAATAGTTAAATGGGAAATGAAATTCTTTTCTTTTTTAAATCCTAATTTTCTAAACTCCTTGTCAAGATCCTTTTGCAAACCTTTTATTGGAGATCCTTCTTCCAAACCTAACCAAAGAACATTTATTACCTTTTTATTTGGGAAACAACCACATTTTTTAATATTCAACTCAAAAGTGGAATAGTTTTTTATAACCTTTTCAACTGCAGAGCTGATATCTTCAACCATATCCAAATCAATATTGCCAAAGAACTTTAATGTAAAGTGCATATTTTGAGAAGGAACATATTTTATATTAGTATTGGTCTTTTTAAACTCCTTTTGTACATCCAATATCTTAGGAACCAACTCTTCATCAAGTTCAATAGCTAAAAAACTTCTAATAGTCTTTTCTTCAATGTTTTTCATTCTATCTCCCAAATAATTTTTAAAAATATTTTTTATTTATAATATGTTTCTAATTGTTTATATATTAATTATATGAAAAAGGAAACTGTGAATATGACAAAAATCGAAAAAATAGAATATAAAACTGATTAAAAATCCAATAAACTAAAAAATAGCATAAATATGAATATAAAACTGATTAAAAATCCAATAAACTAAAAAATAGCATAAATATTCCTAAAAAATCACAAAAAATAGAAGTTTAAATTTAATTAAAAAAAAATAAAAAATTAGGAAGAGGAATCTCTTCCTAAAAAAAACTTATTTTTGACGTCTAATAGATATAGTTGAAACTAAAGACAATAATACTAATAAGAGCATAGCAATTGGGTTTCCAGTTGCTAAAACACCTGCTGCTACAGTTTTAGATGCAGTAGGTTCAGAACCAGATTCATTTTCAGAACTGTCATCTGAAGTTTCTTCAGAATCATCAGAACTATCATCAGAATCATCAGAACTATCATCAGAATCATCAGAACCGTCATCTGAACCATCATCAGAATCGTCAGAGCCGTCATCAGAATCATCAGAATCATCGTCATCATCATCTGGAGTTTCTTCTGTAATTACAGCTTCTTCATCTTGTTCAGCGTCATTATAAATATCATCGCCTGTATATGATGCCTTAGCAGGGTAAGTACCTGCAGCACCGAGTTTAACATCAACTGTTGCTTCACCATCAGAAACTTCTGCACCACCATCTGCTCCTAAGGATTTAGGATTAGAATAGTCAATAGTGTATGAAGCGGTTCCACTTAATACTGGATTACCGAATTCGTCTACTAAAACCATAATAACTTGTACGGTTTCTCCTGTTTTACCATTTACTTGGGTAACAGAAACGAATTTTACATCAAGTTTTTGAGAAGTTACATTAAGTACTCCTTCAGAAGAAGCATAACGACTAGAACCGGTATAAGTTACATCAGCAGTGTAATTACCAGGTTTTGGTAAAGTAATTTCAAAGGTAGCCTTACCATCTTGAACATCAGCTTCATAATCAGTACCATCGAAATTGAAGGATATTTTACCTTCATTGACAGTAGATTCATCAGAAGCTGTTACATCAAAGGTAAATTCAACAGTTCTTCCAGTCTTATTAACAACAGTCACATTGGAAACAGTAGTGTCAAAAGGTTCTACAATTATCTCAAGATTACCAGAAGATTTCCAATAGTAACCAGAAGTGTTGTCATAATTAACTGTAAAGTTTCCACTAGCATCAGGTAATACAACATTAGTGAATGTAGCCTTACCATCGTTAACTGGAGAGGTATAGGTCTTTCCATCAATGATTACAGATAAAGTACCATTTTTAACAGGGTCAGGCCTACCGGTTCTGGTTACATCAAAAGTAATTGAATCAATTACGTCACCAGGATGACCAGTTACTGTCTCATTGGAAACTACAGTGGTACGGTTTACTCTGTTACTGTTGAACTCAAAGTCAGTCCAAGTGTGAATATAAGTATAATATTCATCAGCATAGTGGTAAGCATATGCCTCATATCTGCCTGGTTCCAAATGTTGCTCATCAATTACTGTAGTATTAGTAAATACAGCTTGACCATTTGAATCAGTTACTGCAGTAATGTTTAATGCAACTTGGAAACCTCTATAAATAACTAGGTTAACTGTGATTCCTTCTTCATTTCTGCTTCTTGCAGGTGTAGAACTGGTAGTGGTCTCACCATTTTCACCCCAATAGGTTACATTGTTCAAAGTAACCGCATTTGTAGTGTAGATACCATTTATAAGATTATCTTCACCAGTAAAGGTAATGATAAATTTATGGAAGGTGGACCTGTCTATAGGATCACGTTCAACATCTAAACTAATACTTCTTGCATCAGCTTGGTTTTCTAAAAATTTAGAGTTAGAAATTGTTAATTTACCTGAATTATAAATAGCACTACCTTGACTTGCATTATTGCCAATGAACTCACACTGATCAATATTTACATTACCGTCATCAATATAAAGAGCAGCGCCTTGATTATTATTAATGAAAAGACCATCGACACCTATACAGTCCTTAAAAGTACAATTTATAATATTAACATTACTATAAATATCTATAGCAGAACCTATAGAATTTACAAAATTAATATTCTTCAAAGTAACTGTGTTTCTAGAATCAATGGACATAATTCCCTTTCCAGTAAGGGTATTAATGAAATTACCATCAATGGTGTTTCCTTTACCATCAATTGTGATTCCCTTAGCAATCATGACTTGGTGTTCACCATTCTGCTTGGTATAACTCTTATTCAATTCTAAAGTATCACCAGCATTATTAACTTGAGTTTGTAATTCAGTGAAAGTACCTGGATCCGCTGTCAAGACTTCATCAGGAGCTTCAGCTTCTACAGTTTCTATATCATTAGATAAATCAAAAACATCAACACTGTCAGCATCACTAATTTCTTCTGCAGCAATAGCTTGAACAGAACATAAGATGATGCCTATCAATAATATCAACAAAATTTTGTTTTTCAATTTACCCATAAAGTTCACCTAATTTTTAAGAAATTTTCATCTAAAAAAACTTCTATAATATCAGTAACTCATTAGAAAAAAACATTGTTTATTGAGTTTATAAAACTCATTAGAATTTCATAACCAATAAATCTTTACCTTAAATCTAATTTTTCAAGTTTGTGTGAAAAATTTAACTAATAGCTAATATTTTCAAACTCTAGTTACATAATAGTTTATTTGGAAAATACAATTTCCATAGTAAAAGAATTTTTTTACTATAATATGCCACCATCAAATCCGTTACAGAATCAACAACAACATATTATTTTAAAGTTTATAAAGTTAAGTATATATAGTTTTTGAAAATTTAAAAAAAATATAAAAAATATAAAAAAATATGAAAAAAATTATAATAAAAATTAAAATGAAATTATTCAAAAAAATAAAATTAAATAAAATAAAATAAAAATGATAGGTGGAAATAACAACTGATTTTTTTTAAATGAAAATGATTACCTCTTAATGTATTGGCCAGGATTTAAGAAGTCATCTAAAGCGTTTAAATAATCAAATGCCAATTCTTCACTATTCATTTTATCAGTATCATAGTTAAAATGATTATCCAAATCTTTTAAAAATTCATCAATTTTAAAAAGAGCATAATCATTGCAGATTGCCTCTTTAATATTCTTTCCAACCTTGATTATATGGATATTTTCCAATTTCAACAGATGTGCGATGAATTCTTTTGCAGTTTTGAATTCTCTTTCTCTTGTCAATACCATATACTCATCCAATGGATATAATGCATCTCCCCATTTTGCCTTAAAGTTTTCACAGGCTTTCTTTGGCCAGACTTTAGGTCCTTCATGTATATAATATTTTCCTTGTTTGAAAACATTCAGTTCAATTGTGAAGATAACATATCTCTCTTCATCAGTCCAGTATGCATACTTAAAGACAGAAAAATCTTCCCCTTCCAATTTTTCACAAATTGAATCTATTGTTTTTAGAAGCTGTGGATGGAGAGTATCTGCAGAGATTTCTGGAATAGGGAATTTAATTATTAAAGTTTGAGTCTGTCTATCCTTAAATGATTCGGCAATATAATCTGCAATTTCCCCATTGGATTTGTTCAAAAGATGTTGTTTTTGAAGTGGTTTGAAGAATTCAATGACCTTATCTTCTCTTTCATCATCAACAAATGCCAAGAAGTTTCTTGAGGCTACAATGAAATCAACAAATCTTTCTATTCTTAAGGCAGCTCCAACATTCCTGTTCTTGTCTGTTGGGTCAATGAATACAAGAGGGTCTTCCTTAAAGATGTTATCGTTTGCAGTCCCAAAATCCTCCAAGTCAATGGTTGTGTGGAATTTCCATTTTTGAGCCGCCCTTAAGGTATCTTCAAAAGTGCCGTAGTTTAAAATAAGCAATTCACATAAGTAACCTGCAAATCCACCGGTTTTGAATTCTGAACCATAGGTTCCAATGGCAGCCATGAATTGCTTAAGCAATAGGACTTCATCTTCCTGCTCTTTTAATAAATGACTCTTAATGTAATTGGTATGCAAAATAGTTCTATCAACAGCAGATTTGATAGGCTTATCTTCACCTAAGTCATAACAAGGAACTATGTCAACTTCATAGCCATCTATATCACAGGTTAAATAAGGATGGGAAGCATAATGCTCACTGGAATCACCATCAAAAGCTTCATTGGTTTTATATGCCAAATACAAACCCTTTTCCTTAAGATAATCCGTTTCTTCATCATAAGGAAAGCTAATAAAGATATCTATATCTGAATTGCCTTTTAACCAAGTATTTTTAGCAACAGAACCTACTGCATTTGCTTTAGCATTGAGACCTTCTTCTTCGCAGGTTTCATTGATGAAATCTATTATTTTTTTAGTTGTTTCATAAATTGCATCACGTTCTTCTTGACTTGGCATTAATTCTTTTAAAATAAGTTCATAATTCATTTTCAGTTCCCAGTAATTTTTCTTAAGTAAAATCTATTCTTCAATAATTATATTATAATTATTCTTATTTTTATAATTTTAGAATTTAAAAATTTAATTGATAAGAAAAATCCTAAAAATAGAAAAAACAACCTTAAAAATAATAAAACAAATCTTAAAAATAAAAAAAAAAACAATAGTAAGAGAAAAAAAGAAAAGATTATTCTTTATTATCTTTAGCAAATTCTCCCAAATAATTAACTGGTTTGCCTTTCTTTGCCCTGTCGTAATAATCCACAGCTGCAGTAAACATAGGATCACCGCTTGAGTTAAGAGCTGTTTCAAATGAGTCCTGAATAACTCCTATGATAAATCCTACAGCAACAGCCTGCATTGCAACATCAGTAGGTATTCCAAACAGTGAACATGCCATTGGAATTAGCAAGAGGGAACCTCCTACAACACCAGAAGCGCCACAAGCCGCAAAGGTGGAAACTACACATAGAATAAGAGCGCTAGGCAAATCTATTCCAATTCCTAATGTATGACATACTGCCAAAGTCATTATTGTAATTGTTATTGCTGCTCCACCTGTATTTATTGTAGCTCCCAATGGAATGCTGATGGAATAAAGATCCCCATCAAGTCCAAGCTTTTCACAAAGAAGCATATTGATTGGAATGTTAGCTGCTGAACTTCTTGTAAAGAATGCAGTTATACCACTTTCCTTTAGGCAAATGAAAAGAAGAGGATATGGATTGCGTCTTAAGATTACTGCCACTATCATCGGATATACAACAAAAATAGCAAAGAGCATACATCCAACAATCAATGCTATCAATTCACCATACTGAACAAAGATGCTCACTCCACTTTGACTGACAGCAGTAAAAACAAGGGACATGATACCGATTGGAGCAAATTGTATGATTCCCACAACAACCATAGTCAATGCTTCTGAAAAATCACTGAGCAAACCTTTTGTACTCTCACTTCCCACTTTCTTCAAGCAAATTCCTAAAACAAATGCCCAAAAGAGAATTCCTAAATAATCACCATTTGTCAATGAAAGCAAAGGATTTGCAAATATGTTTAATAATATATTAGTCAAAACATCCCATAATCCTCCTGGTGGTGATACAGAGCTTGCATCGGTAAGTGTAATGCTTATAGGGAATAGATGACTTCCAATGACCCCTATTAAAGCTGCCAAGAAAGATGCGAACAGATATAAGCATATGATTCTTTTGAATTTTGTCCCAATTTCATCACCTGCATTGGATAAAGCAGAACAAACCAAAAGAAAAACAAGAATTGGAGCTGCTGCCTTTAAGGCGTTTACGAATAATTCTCCTAGAAGTCCAATAATTTCATATTGGGGAACAGTGATACCTAAAATAACCCCTAAAATAAGACCAATGAATATTTTCAGTATCAAACTTGATTCTGTCCATTTCTTAATAAAATTATTCATAAAATTACTCCATTCATTCAAAAATAAAAATTATTTAAACATTAATTATTAGTTCACTATTAATGATTTATTTTGACATCTTAAATATTTATTGAAAAATCTTTTTGAGAATAGTGAAAATGGAATATGAAACTTGTTTAAAAAATAAGAAAATAAATGATTTTAAAACATTTTATTTTAAAAAAAGAAGAAAGAAATAGATAATTTAAAAAAATTTATCTAAAAAAAAGAGAAAAGAAAAATAATTATTTTTCTATTGGCTTAATAATCATCTACAAAGTCTCTAAAAGACCCATATCTTTTATGTTTTGCATAATCAACATATGGATTACGACTGTTGAAATAGTTCAAATGGACCAAATTTCTTCCATCAAGCAAAACAGAGCCTGTTCCATACATATTTGAGAAATTCATATGTCGACCGATTCCCTTATTTTCAGAATATCTGAACTCCGCATTGGAAATTTCTCTTAAAAATGATTTAAGTTGATTATAACTAATATCTAATCTATATGAAGATTTATTTGATATCGCTTCCATAATGTAACTTCTATAGATTTTTTCATGATATTCCTGATATACAAGTGGATTATAGAACAACTCCAAACCTTTTATTTGGCCATTAATTATAAATATTGCACCAGATTGACCATATTCCAATTTAAAATGTCTTAAATGATCATCATGAATAAGCCTATGATTTTCATAATTGTCATTCAAAGCACCTGTTCTTGATTTGAATGCAGTCTTGTTTTCAAGCCCGCTTATTGAATTCCAGACAGAAGATTGGCAATCTAGATTTTGGAATAAGTTTTCAGATTTAGCTTTTCGTGTTGAAAAATCAGCTGCAAAATCTGAAGCCTCAAAGTTTTCAGACAAATCACTTCCGTCATAATTAATGTGCTCCCCCTCATAGATATCCCTTCTAGACCTGCCATAATGCCATCTTCCTTGTTCGGTACAACTTACAGAAACAGCCATGGTGGTTTTAGGTGGGATTATAAGAGATCTGTTCATGATTCTGTTTTGCTTTGCTCCTACAATTTCATCCCCGTCAATCAAGACCAATGGAATATTGGAGTTGTTTTTTGCAAGTACAGCACCTACAGTAGATACTTCACATTCAGTTAGTTCAACAAATCCTGCACTCATTCCTCTTCTTAAAGTTAAATAATCCTTATTTCCATTATTATTTAACCTTACAGGAATTACCTCCATATTCCCACACCTTTGACTTTCCAAAAGTTCT
>CAJOMK010000045.1 GCA_905235495.1 uncultured Methanobrevibacter sp. | reverse complement strand
CTATTTCTAAGCAATAGGTTCATAGTGGATTGGAAACTTATAACCGCATCAATAATTCTCTTTTCAGTATTTTCATCGTATTTTTTATAGAATCTGCGAACAATTTTTATAATCCATGAAGTAAGCTTTACACCAAAAGCTTCATTGATACATACATAAATCAATACTGCAACTGCTACAATGATTCCAACAACACAAATCACCAATATGGCAAGTACTGCGGAATCCAATGAAAAGGTAGTGATAATACCGATAATTGTTATAATAGACAATATTATGAATGGGAATGTATCAAAAGATCTATCTGCAATTACTGAAGCAAAAGTGTCTTCAAATTTATAATTCCCTTCTTTTGCCAAAAGATAAGCCCTTACAGGTTCTCCGCCTCCACGGCCACTTGGAGTGATATTGTTTACTACCAAACTTACCAATATCATAGGCAATAATCTTTTAACACCTAAAGACATATCCGCAGCATTATTAACGATATGCCATCTCCACGCGTATAAAAAATAAGTAAAGAATTGCAAAAGTACAGCCAATAAAACAAACCATAAATTAGATTTTTTAAGAGCATCAAGGACCTCATTTATACCAATATAGTATAGCATGACCCCCATAATAGCCAAACCGACTATGAAGAATACAATAATCTTTTTATTTTTCACTTTATCAGCCACTTTTTTACCAATTTAAATCATTAAGTCTCTTATTAAATATATGCTAAATCTTTTATTTAAAATTATATATTTAACTTGGCATAGTTTGAATATTTAAAAACAAACCCATAATAATATTTAAATATACAAAAAATAAATGAATATTTGTATGAAGAGGAAATATATTACTAAAACTGATTTATTAGTTGTGCTCCACTATTTAGGGTACATAATGCAAGGGTTAGGTGTGGTATTGATGACACCGGTTTTAGTTGCATTACTCTATGGAGAGTACATTAAAGTCAGTACTTTTTTAATTCCTTGTTTTATTTCATTTGCTCTTGGAACCATATTCACTCAAAAATTGAATGAATATGATAATCTAAGACTGAAGCACGGAATGCTAATATCTTCCTTTGCTTGGCTATGGGCTTCACTAATTGGAGCTTCAATCATGGCCCTTTCATTAGGTAATCCCTTCATAGATGCAGTATTTGAAAATATGTCTGCATGGACAGGAAGTGGAATGACTTTTTTTATAAATGTTGAAATCTTACCTAAATCCATCCTATTTTTAAGAAGCTTGGAACAATGGATAGGCGGATTGGGAATTGTAATTATATTTATTGGAATTTTAATCAGATCAGGTACTGCAGCAGCAAGATTATACAAATCTGAAGCAAGAGAAGAAAAGATCAAGCCGAACATTGTAAATACAATAAGGAAATCTGTAGAAATATATTTGATTTATACTGCAATAGGTGTATTGCTCTTTATCCTATTGGGACTTCCTATCTTTGATTCTGTAAACTTGACATTTACAAGCATATCCACTGGGGGAATGTCTATCAAAAATGCCAATGTAGGATTTTATCAAAACGATTTGGTCTATATTGTCAGCATGCTTTTGATGATTATCGGTGCAACAAGTTTCACTGTACATTATAGGATTGTAAAAACAAAAGGAAAATCACTCATTAAGGATGTTCAATTCCAACTGATGATTATCTTAATTGTACTTGCAAGTGCTATAATTTTTGTTACAAATAATCAAGTGCCTATAGAGGAACTCTTCACCATAGTATCAGCAATTACAACTACTGGAGCAAATGTGGTTCCTCCTACAGACCTTACAACATGGAAAAGTTCTTCATTGATCATCATCATGATACTGATGCTGATTGGAGGTTCATCAGAATCTACTGTAGGTGGATTAAAGCTCATTAGGGTAAGCACTATCCTAAGGGGCATAAACTTAACTCTCACCAACTTGATTTCACCTGAAGGAAGAATTATGAATACAAAAAGTGGCAGTAAGAAAATTAATCAAAGAGAGATAAAAGAAGCATCTTCATACATGTTCCTGTTTTTCATATTTTTAGTCTTTGGATGGTTTGTGATGACATTATACGGATATGATCCATTTACGGCTTTATTTGATGTAATATCCATACAAAGTAACAATGGATTAAGTACAGGAATAGTATTTGGAGGATTGCCAACACATTTAAAGATAACATTGATTTTCCTTATGTGGATTGGCAAATTGGAAATCATACCTGTCCTTGTATTATTTAGAACAATAGGTTCATTCCTTATTCCAAAAAGGAATGCTAAGAATATGAATAAAACTCCAGCAGAATAGGCCTTAAAAAATTGGAATTTGCCCCATTATTTTAATTAATAAAAACTATTTTTACGAAAGATTTATTAAATATAAATTAAGATATTAAATCAATAGAATAATTATATTAAAATTTATAAATCTTTAAAAATTTTATGTTAATATCAAATCATTCTAAGCATAAAAAGGATTAAGTGATTATATAATTATTTTTTAAAAAAAAGGTTTAGGTGTTTGTTATGTATATTGTGATTATGGGAGGGGGTCGTGTAGGACTTTCACTTGCAGACCGTTTAATTATTCGTGGTTATGATGTAACAATTATTGAAAACAATAAGGAGGCATGCGATCAAGCAACTGAAGAATTAGATGCTATGGTTATTCGTGGTAACGGAACTGATACAAAAACTTTAGAAGATGCAAATATTGAAGACGCTAATGTTTTTGTAGCTACAACTGGTAATGATGAATCAAACTTACTATCCTGCATTTTAGTTAAAGAGTATACTGATGGACAAATTATTGCAAGAGTAAGTAATCCAGATCACGAAGAGGCATTTAAAAAAGTTGGAATTGATAAGGTAATTAGCCCTGAGAGAACTGCTGCAGGATTCCTTGAAAAAATTATTACAAGACCTAATGTAGCGGACTTAACAGATTTTGGTGCAGGTAATGCAGAAATCTTTGATATGACCATTAAAAATAAGAAGATATTTAGAAAAAGAGTTTCTGAATTATCACCAACTAAGGATTATATTATTATTTCTAAAAATAAGGGTAATCATGAATTGGAAATTCCTCAACCAGATGACATCCTAAATGAGGGTGACAAGATTTCCATTCTTGTAAAAAGAAATGCATTTGGAAAAGCAGAAAAGAAATTTATGGATGATGGTGGAGGAGGATTATTCGGATTCTAATCCTTACCCTTTTACTTTTTTTTAACAATTTTTATTATTCTAATTTTATATTAATTAAAAAAAAAAACTATTTTTAAAAAAAAAGACAATTTTTATATCCTTAAATTTAAAAAAAGAGAGAATAATCTAATAAAAAATTACATTATTCCCATATTCATACAAGACATTTTTACATGTTTATTGCCGTTTTTAACCCAAGGCCCATGTCCTGGAAGCAAATATTCAACATCCAATTCTTTTAAACGTATCAAAGATTCTTTCATGTCAATTGGACTTCCACCAATATCCATACGACCTACTCCACCATTGGAAAAAATGGTGTCTCCACTAATAAGAATCTCACCATCGTATAATGATATTCCACCTTTGGTATGCCCAGGAGTGTTTAGAACTTCAAAATTAGCTATTTTATCTCCTTCTTCAAGTTCAATATCTACATCATGCTTCCTTACAATTGAACCAAATAAAGAAGAAACAGTTAATTCACTATCAGGATCCCTTAATGCTATAGCATCCACTTTATGAATG
Organism: uncultured Methanobrevibacter sp.; assembly: GCA_905235495.1. GTDB lineage: Archaea > Methanobacteriota > Methanobacteria > Methanobacteriales > Methanobacteriaceae > Methanobrevibacter. The sequence goes on along the minus strand of CAJOMK010000045.1, from coordinate 10,708 downwards.
GCAATTTTTGCATTTGGGAAAAAATCATTTCCACCAACATGGTCAAAATGACAATGAGTATTCACAATCAAATCTATGTCCTCAGGTTCAATTCCAATCTCTCTGATGTTTGAAAATAAGTTTGAATCGCTCTGACCAGTTCCAGTATCCACAAGAATATAATCATATTCTGAATTTGAATCTGTGTTGTCAATTAAATAAGAATTAGAATCAGCCATTATTCCTTCAATACAATAAACATTATTGATTTTTTCCATAATATCACTTAATTAGTATTTTATTAATAATTTTTAATAAATTTACCTAAAATAAGCTAAAAAATATGTAAAATTGAAAAAACTAAATAAAATAAAAGTAGTAAAAAATGGGGTCACAGGGATTTGAACCCCGATCCTGGGATTTCTCTTGCCTCAGTACTCCAATTGGTCATCACATAACCAATTTATACTGATCATCAGACTACGCGTTTTTCTTCAAAGACAACTGGAGTCCCAGATGATGCCAGGTTACACCATAACCCCATACTTATGAGATTAACATATTTGATATGTTAACCTAAAGCCAAGAGAGAGATTTGAACTCCCGTGTAATTGGTCTGCAGCCAACCGCTTCGCCTCTAAGCTATCTTGGCATAAATAATAATACAGTATTATAAGATATGTTTTAATAATATATAAACTTATTGTTGAAATAAAAAATAGTTTTACTAATAAAAATAGACATTAAATGAATGAAATGATTAAAAAATAATAAATAACAATTAAAATAGAAAAATAAATAGTTTTAACTATTTAAAAAAATAATAAAGATTAGAATTTAACTTGTTTATCAAAACCGCAGATTTCATCAATCTCAAATGCCTTTTCTAAACAATAATCCTTTTCTACCTTATAATTTCCATTCTTAGTCTTTTCTATTAAATCTGGAGATAAGAAAAACCATTTAGTGTACTTAAACTTAACACCAAGATATGGATTTGCACCGAAAGTCTCTGAAAACTCAATCAAAGCATCTATTTGAGGATGATCAATATATATTTTATCTTTAGTAGTTGTCTTTACTTCAATAGCTAAGTAAATCTCCCCATTACCTGCAATAACATCTGGCAATGGTTTTTTAGTAGCTCCTCCAGATGCTGGAGCCCTCATAGCAGCAAAATTCCTATCCCATAATTTATGAACTAAATCTCTTTCTTCAGCTGAACCTTTTTTAGCCATATTAAAACCCACTTTAAATGTAACCTTAATACTTTTAGTTTATTTTTTTATATATAAATAGAAGCAGTTAGAGCATTTGAAAAGTAATATTTGAAAAATATTTGATGAAATTTTGAAAGAGTACTAAAAATATAAATCATTGGAAATCCTTTAAAATTCGAAAATAATGAAAATAAACTATTAAATTGAAATAAATATTATAAAAAATTATTTAAAAAAAGTTTAAAAATGGGGCCGGGGCCGAGATTTGAACCCGAGTCACAGGATCCACAGTCCCGTAGGATGACCGCCTACCCTACCCCGGCAGTTAAATACCAATATAAAAATAAAAAAAGATTATGCGGGAGCAGGGATTCGAACCCTGGTAGACCTGCGTCAACAGGTCCTAAGCCTGTCTCCTTTGGCCGCTCGGACACCCCCGCTGCTAAGAGAGGGAAGGAGATTCCCAAAAATCTTTCCAATATAAAAAAATGCTCCGACCGGGATTCGAACCCGAGTCTTCGGCTCGAAAGGCCGAAATGATTGGCCGGACTACACCATCGGAGCATAAAATACGAATGCAATAAAACTTAATTATGCAATGGGCCCAATGGGATTCGAACCCATGACATCCCGGTTATGGGCTAAGCTATGGGCCCAAAAGCGCCGTCGACAGGGCTCGAACCTGTGACCAATCGGTTAACAGCCGAACGCTCTACCTACTGAGCTACGACGGCATAATAACCCATGCTTGCAAATCAAGTTTTATAAAAAAATATCTGTAATAAATACAGTAATAATATGTTGATTAACATAGTATATAAATGTTTCTATTAGATAAGTTAGGTAAGCATTACAAATAAGATTCTAATTAACAATGAAAATAGTTTTGTAAAGAATCACCATACTTTATATTTACAAAATTTAATATATAAGAATATATTATAAATTAATAAATGAAATGGAAGATAAAAAGAAATAATTAATTATTAAGAAATTAAATACTAAAGGCGAAAACCATGAACAATATAAACAGCACTGAAACACTAGAATTGATTACAAAAGCTAACAATCTTAGCTTAAAAAAGGGATATGATGAAATAAGTCTTGAACGAGCTGTTTTTTTATCATGGTGGTGCGATAAGGGGGATTGCAAATTCTGCTATATGAGCACTCAAAAGAACAAGATTAAAGACCCGACCAAAGCTAAACGTAGAGTAAACAACATATTAGCAGAAGCTGAAATGTGCAGTAGACTCGGATGGAACATAGAATTCCTTTCTGGAGGATACAAATCATTTACAACTCAGGAAATCAAATCAATAGCTGAAAACATACACACAATCACTGGCGATGGAGTATGGCTCAATACCGGAATCACCTCTGAATTGGAGGAATACGGAACTGAGATAAAAGGCATTACAGGAGCTGTTGAGGCTGCAAATCCCGAGTTTCAAAAGATAGTCTGTCCAAGCAAACCACTTGATCAAATCAGCGATATGTTGGATACAGCAAGAGATCTTGGATTCAAGAAAGCAATCACAATAATACTCGGTCTTGGAGAAAGCTTCGAAGATGTAGAATATCTAAAGGATTATATTAGAGAACATAAGATTGATAGAGTGATTTTCTATTCCTTAAATCCTCACCCAGAAACCGAATATGTAAACAGCTCCCAACCTGCATCATTATATTATGCTAAAGTGGTATCTACAATAAGACTTGAATTCCCAGATTTAGAGATAATCTGCGGAACATGGACTGATAATTTAGCAAATATAGGAATACTTATTTTAAGTGGAGCCAATGGAATAACAAAATTCCCTCTTTTTAAGATGTTCGGTACAAAATATGGTAAAAGGGTGGAAGAAGAAGTCAAATGGACTGGAAGAACCCTTAAGGGAACATTTACAGATAAAAGCAAATTAGGTCCTGAAAAAAGTGAAGTCAGTCCAGAACTTAATCAATACATCAAAAGATACATAAAAGATTCCTTGAAAAACAAATACAAATAAGGAATCTAAAAACACACCAAAAATCACTATAAATGCACTATAAAAATTCTATAAAACTAAAATAGGACTTCTATAAAAGTAATATAAAAAATTCATATATAATAACCATATAAAGATAATCTTTATAAATATAATAGTACATAAATTAACATAATATGAATTTATAGTTAATTAATGTAACTTTTCTAACATTTTTATAAGTCAACTAATTAGTTAGCTAATTATTCTTATTTAACTAAAATTAATCTAAATTAATTAAAAATAAAAATATTAAAAATCCTTGGAGGGATTAATATAGACATAAATATGATGTGTGGACTTGAGATTCACGTACAGCTTGAAACTGACTCAAAATTATTTTGTAACTGTCCTACAAACTATCAGGAAGCACCAGCAAACACAAATGTTTGCCCAGTATGTTTGAATCAACCAGGGGCTAAACCATTTCCAACAAATGAAAAAGCAATTGAAAATGCTTTAATGATTTCATTAATGCTTAACTGTAAAATTGACAAGAACTTTACTTATTTCATGAGAAAACACTATGATTACCCTGACTTGCCTTGTGGATATCAGAAAACTTCTGTACCTATAGGTTACGAAGGAGAATTGAATGGTGTCAGAATCAGAGAAATTCACATGGAAGAAGACCCTGGACAATACAAACCTGATAGGGGTATTGTAGACTTTAACCGTTCTGGAATCCCACTTATCGAGATTGTTACTGAACCTGATATGCACTCCCCAGAAGAAGCTCGTAACTTCTTGAAAGAGCTTATTAGAGTATTGGAATACAGTGGTGGAGCTCGTGGAGAAGGTACCATGAGAGCAGACGTAAACGTTTCCATCAATGGTGGAAACAGAGTTGAAATGAAAAACATCAACTCCATCAAAGGTGCATACAAAGCTTTGAACTTTGAAGTAATCAGACAAAAAAATCTCTTGAAAAGAGGCCGTGAAGTTAAACAGGAAACCAGAGCTTTCTTAGAATCACAAATGATTACCGTTTCAATGAGGGATAAGGAAAATGCAGATGACTACAGATTCATCCCAGATCCAGATTTACCTCCAATGAAAATCAGCGATAATCAAATCAATAAGGTTCTTGATGTAATGCCTGAAGCGCCACACAACAAAGTTAAAAGATTTGTGGAAGAATACAGCATTGATGAAGAATCTGCAAAAGTTCTCACATCAGAACTTGATTTAGCCCAATGTTATGAAGAAGTTGCTAAAGAAGTTGACCCTAAATTTGCAGCTAAATGGATGAGAGACGAACTTAAAAGAGTATTGACTTACAACAAGCTTGACTTTGCAGACAGTGGAATTGTAGCAGACGATTTGATTGAATTATTCAATATGCTCCAAAATAAGGAAATCACCACTAAAGCAGGTCAAAGAATCATTGAACAAATGCCAAACAACAAACAAACTCCAAAAGCAATTGCTGAAGAGTTAGGATTGATTGGTGTTGTAAAAGATGATGAAGTAAAAGCTGCAGCAAAACAAGCAGTTGAAGAAAATCCAAAAGCTGTAGAAGATTACCACAATGGTGAAAAAGCTTCATTAAACTTCTTAATGGGCCAAGTAATGAGATTGACTAAAGGAAAAGCAGACCCAAGAGAAACTGTAAAAATCCTTAAGGAATTACTTGAAGAATAATAAATTAACTTTTATAAATTGTATCATAGAGGTGAGAGAATGGATACAGAGAAAACTACAGTAAAGGATTACATGACAAAAAACGTATATACTGTAAGATATGATACACTTAATAAAGATGTAATTGCCTTAATGAAAGAAACAAAGCACGACGGTTATCCAGTTGTAGATGAAAACAAACAGATTGTCGGAATCATAACCGCTTATGACTTATTGCTTAAAGACTGGGAAACCGAATATGTCAGTGGCATCATGTCTAAGGAAGTAATCGTTGCAAGAGAAGATATGCACATCACCGATGCTTCAAGAGTAATGTTTAGACATGGGATCTCAAGACTTCCTGTAGTTGATAAGGAAAGACATGTAAAAGGAATTATGACCAATACAGATATTGTAAGGTCACATATTGAAAGGTCTACTCCAACTAAGGTAAGTGCATTCAGAGAAACCATGGAAAAACTCTATGACATCAAGACCACATTGACAAGAGAAGCGGTACCTGTTGAAAAGATAAAACCTACTCAAGATAGGGTTTATGCTGATGAATTGCAAGGAAGAACCTACGAACTTGAAAAAGGATTAGCAGAACCCACCATTGTAGTTAAAACTGGAGACAGATATATTCTTGTTGATGGTCACCACAGAGCAGTTGCATCTGTGCAATTAGGTTTAGATAAAATCGATTCCTATGTAGTGGATTTCAATAAGGACATTACTTTAGGAATGGAAAAAACCGCTGAAAAACAAGGATTGAAAAGCTTCAATGACATTACCATTATTGATGATGACCAGCACCCTTTAATAGCTTTAACTGAAACCATTAAAACTTCAAATCAGAAAAAGCATCAAGAAGAAGTAATGCAAGAAAGAAACAGTTAAAATCACTAAATAGTTAAAGCAAAGGAGTGAAATCATGGCAAATGATGAAATCATAAGAGAAGTATACAAAGTATTGGAAAGTCGTAGAGACTCACCTATAGATTCCTATACTTCAAACATCATGAAAGATAGTGATAAAAAAGCAGAGGATAAGATTCTTGAAAAAATAGCTGAAGAATGTGGAGAAACCCTTATTGCATCAAAAAATGATGAGAATTTGGTTTACGAATCTGTGGATTTGATTTTCCACACATTGCTCCTTTTAGTGTACAAAGGAGTCAGTTATGATGAAATCTTAGAGGAGTTCCAAAGAAGAAGAAAATAATTTTCCATTATCTCTTTTTTTTATTGAAAAAATAATTAGTTTTATAGATTACGAATGAGTTATTTTAAAATCAATTCCATATTGCGCATCCCTCTTTTTTTACCAGGAACACCAAATGATTTATTCTTGAATACCTTAAATCCTTTAGAGCTGTATAATCTGAATGCACCATCATTTCTAAAGTCTGCATCCAAAACCACTCTTTTACAATCCAAATCCTTAGCAAGTTGAATCAATTGATCTAATGCTTCTGCACCATAGCCTTTTCCTCTTTGATTAGAGCAAATAGCCAATTCATAAATGTAAAAATCATCATCTTCAACGTCAACCAATACAAAGTTATCCATAAAGGACACTTTAGAAAGAGCTAAAGCTTCGCTGAATCCAAGTGTTTTAAATTGATTTTTAATGTCTCCAAAAAGGGAATGCTGTACTCCTTTTCCACCATTGAACATTCCGATAATTTCTTTTTCTTCCGTATCTTCATCATCAAAAAAGACATAGAAAAGATCATTTTCATCCACTTCAGCATCATCGGCAAAATCAATTAGGAGCAATCTATTCTTAATAGCTCCCACACCTTCATCCTTTGATTTAAAAACATACTTGAATGTCCTGTAATCAACATCATAGATGAGCTCAGCTACTTTATAGACATCATGAATTTCTGGATTAAAATCTCTAAAAATCAATATAACACCAAGATAAAAATTAAATTAAATAAGTTAAATTAAATAAGTTAAAATAAATTAAATAAGTTAAAATAAATTGAGAAATAAAAAAATTAAAATAAATCCTTATAAGGAATTAAAGATTATTCTTTAGAACTTTCTACTCTTTTAGCAATGTTTTTAGCAATAGTCAAGGCACAGACCCCTGCACCAAATCCATTATCAATATTGACAACAGACAATCCAGGAGCACAGGACTGCAACATTGAATACAATGCAGCCTTACCATCTGCACCAATACCATAACCTACTGATGTTGGAACAGCAATTACAGGAACATCCACCAATCCTGCAACAACAGAAGGCAACGCCCCTTCCATTCCTGCACAGACAATGAATGCACAAACATCCTCTTCAACCATATAAGCAATTTGAGGGAACAACCTATGAATTCCTGCAACACCAATGTCATAGGAACTGATTACTTCACATCCTCCCTGCTCAACAATGACTTTCGCTTCCTCTGCAATAGGGATATCCGAGGTTCCTGCAGTTAAAAGTCCAATTTTGCCATATTCTGGATTAAAATTAACTAAAGCATCTTTATAAATTATTAAAATCTTTGCTCGTTTATTATAATCAAATTTTATTCCTTTTTCGAACAAATAATCCAAATCCTTTTCTAATAATTCATACCTTTCTTTAGATAATCTTGTAATTATAATATTATTTTTTAATTCAATTGAACCATTTGATTCTGCTTTTTCAAGAAATCTTTTTATTATAGCCAATAAATCTTCATAGTCCTTACTGTCTGCCAAAATAGCTTCCGGAAAGCCTGTTCTATCTTTCCTGGAAGTGTCAATCTGTGCCACTTCATCCAATTGGCGAATACTTTCAGCTTTTAAAAGAGTTTCACACTTTTCAATTGAAATTTTACCTTCAACAAGACTTTTAAGAATCTCTTTCATTTTATCACAAACATCATAAAATTTATAGTAAATTAATAATAATTTTTTATCACTAATAACAAAACATTATATTAAAAAGGTTTATAATTACTATAATATATAATTATTATATTGATTGTTAATTAAATTTTATTTATTGAATTTCTTTTATTAAATTTAATTTACTAAATTTTTAATTTACTAAATTTGATTTATTGAATTTCATTTACTAAATTTTTTAAAACTTATTTATTATACTTATTAATTACTTTATTTACGGTGGAAAAGTGAAAACTGAAAAGGTATTGGTAGAAGGGATAGTACAAGGAGTAGGATTCAGACCCTTCGTATATAGAATAGCTACTGAATTGGAATTGACAGGTTATGTAAGAAACTTGGGGAATGTAGTTGAAATAATTATTCAAAGTTCCAACAATGAGATAGCTGACTTTATATTCAAGCTCCAAAATGAACTTCCACCAATAGCTAAAATAAACAACTTAGAAACTGAAGAACTTGAAGATGATGAAGAATATGCTGATTTTACAATAAAGGAAAGTTCAGACAGTTTCTCAGGAACATCAGTCATTCCACCGGATTTAGCAATCTGTGATAAATGTTTGGAGGAAATAAACGATCCAAACAACAGAAGATACAATTATCCATTTAATGCATGTACAGATTGCGGACCTCGTTTTACCGTAATTGAAAACGTTCCCTACGATAGGGACAAAACCACAATGGATGATTTCCCATTATGCGATGAATGTGAAGTGGAATATAAAAACCCACTTGACAGACGTTATCATGCAGAGGCAAGCTGCTGTGAAGTCTGTGGACCATCCTTGGAATTATACAAAAATGACAATAAAAATCCAGTGAAGATAGACTGTGAAGACCCATTGAAAGAAACTGCAAAGCTTCTTGATAAAGGAAAGATATTTGCAATTAAGGGAATTGGCGGAACACATTTGGTTGCAAATGTGATGTTGGAGGATACTGTAAATCTTTTAAGGGAAAGATTAGGCAGAGAAAATCAGGCATTTGCAGTAATGAGCCCAGATATTGAAACAGTCAATGGATATGCAATGGTATCTGAAGCTGAAGAGAAAACATTATTGTCAAAGGAAAGGCCTATCGTCATCCTCAAAAAGAATGAAAATTATGATTTTGCACAGTCAGTTTCACCAGGTTTGCACAATATTGGAGTTATGTTACCTTATGCTCCTTTGCATCACTTATTATTAAATCATACAGATACTCCAGCATACATTATGACTTCAGCTAATGTTCCTGGAGAGCCAATGATGATTACAAATGAGGAAATACTCGAAAACCTCGATACAATAGCTGATTATTACCTTATTCACAACAGAAGAATATTGAACAGGTGCGATGACTCTGTAGCAAGATTCAGAAACAATGAACTTGCTTTCATAAGACGTTCCAGAGGTTACACTCCAGAACCTTATGACCTAAAGGGAAAATATACAAATTTGAATCCTGAATTCGACAATCTAAATATCCTTGCTCTCGGACCTGAACTTGATGTTACATTTACAATCCTTAAGAATTCAAAGGCATATGTATCACAGTATATTGGAAACACAAACAAATACAGAACCTATGAATTCCTGCAAGAAGCAATCAAGCATATGATGAGAATTACAAAAACAGACAGTTTCGATGCAATAGCTTGCGATTTGCATCCAGAATTCTTCACTACTAAACTTGCAAAGGAATATGCTAAAAGATATGACTGCCCATTGATACCTGTACAGCACCATCATGCTCATGGAATTTCACTATTGAATGATCATTTCAAGGACGGAGAAAATGATGAAAATGAGAAAAGTGATGAAAATAATGGAAATTATAATGAAATGATTATAATAGCTGCTGACGGAGTAGGATATGGTGGAGATGGCAGCTCATGGGGAGGAGAAATACTATATACAAACATCAAGGAATATGAAAGAACCGCTTCCCTAATGCCTCAAAAGATGCCTGGTGGAGATTTATGTACTAAATTTCCAGCCAGAATGATGGCATCAATATTGGCAAATCCAAATAGTGACTACGAAAATGAGAAGTACACTGAAAAATATGTAAATGAATTGCTAAACAAAAATTATCTCAACTCATTCCAGCATGGTTCCATTGAAATAAAAAGCTTATTCAAGCAAATGGAAACCAATCTCAATGTTGGAATAAATACAAGTACTGGAAGAGTCCTTGATTCAGTATCCACTGCACTCCATATATGTGACAAAAGAAGCTACGAAGGCGAAGCTTCCATGAAATTGGAATCCTATGCCTACGATTATAAGAAAGAGGATACTCTCGAAGATTTCCCAATTATCAGCAAGGAATTCGAAGATGAAAACGGAAGAAGGATGATTCTTGACACTACAGCAATAATGAGATATATTGTAGACAAGATTGAAGAAGGAGAAGACCTTCCCAAGATTGCAGTAGCAGGACAAAAGGCAGTGAGTGTAGGACTTGCTAAACTTGCTGTTGAATCTGCAAGAGAAAAAGGAATTAAAACAATAGGTGCAACTGGTGGAGTATTCTACAACGAAGCAATCACATCACACATCAAAATATGTTGAAAATGAGGGATTCGAATTCATTCAACATATCAACTCATGTCCTGGAGATGGATCAGTATCCTTAGGACAAGCAATTGTTGCTGGAATAAGATTAAAAGATTTATAAAAATAGCAAATATTAAAAAATGTAAAATTAGAAAGAAAATAAAAAGATAATAAAGATTATATTATTAATTAATATAATAAAAATCTATTTTATTAATAATCTAATACCTATTATAAGTTCTTTCTAAAATATATTCGGCTCTTTCCTTTAAGTTGTCATATAAACGTATTTGAGCTTTCAATTCTTCAAGAGCTTCTGTATGACCTTGATCTATTCTTTTTTCAATATCCAATAATTTAGACCACTCATCACCAGAAGGCAATTGCTTAATATCGTTTTGAGGATTTAA
>CAJOMK010000044.1 GCA_905235495.1 uncultured Methanobrevibacter sp. | reverse complement strand
TAACTTTTCAATTAAAAAATTAGTGGAATCCTCTAAATTATCCCCAAATTGATTAAAATCCATTTTATCCCTAAAATTATTTTAGTGACATGATAAGAATTATTATAAATAAAATTATAAGCGCTCCGCAGCATATTGCACCAAGATTATCAGATCCATTAGCAGATGCTTTAGGTTTTGCAGTAGATGTGGAACTACTTGAATAACTGTTTGTAGAGCTGTTTGAAGAACTGTTGCCTCTTAAATTGGTGGAAAAGTTTTGAGCTACCAATCTGTTACCGCAATTTCCACAGAATATTGCAACATCCTTATTCTCATGACCACACTTTGAACAAATCTTTGACATATTTTACCCTCCTTATTATCAAATATCTAAAAATAAAATAAATAAAAAATTAAAACTAAAAATGCACTTAAGCATTTTCAGTCATTATAGGAACAACTTGTTTCTTACGGGAAACAACACCTTCCAACAAAACGGTATTGTCTTCCAATTTTACGTCATAAGCCTTTTCTACAAGTCCTGCATCTTTTCCAAGAGCAATCACTTGAGAATTGCTGTTTACAATATCAGTGATTAAAAGCATGAACAAGTCTAAATCTTCTTCTTCAATGATTTTTTCCATTCCTGCTTCCAAATCATCTTTCATTTTCATTACATCTGCAATGTCTGCAGTGTTTACTTGATTTACAATAGATTTGACATCTTTAAAGTCAATCTGTTTAGCATCTAAGCTTAGGATTTCTGGAATGGTGAAACTGGATAAGTCTGTTCCTGCCTTTAACATTTCTAAACCATAAATTTCATAATCGACTTCAGCAATTTCTGCAAGTTCTTCCACCGCTTTCTTGTCATCTTCAGTGGTTGTTGGAGATTTTAAAAGCAATGTATCAGAGATTATTGCAGATAACATCAAGGAAGCGATGGTCTTATCTGGAACAAAACCATTTTCCTTGTATAATTTTAATAATACTGTTTCTGTACAGCCGACAGGCTCAGTTCTTACAAATAACGGATAAGAAGTTTCAAAAGCTATTTTGTGATGATCTACAACTTTTAAGATTTTTGCATTTTCTATATTGTCTACAGATTCCGCTGGACTGTTATGATCAACAAGAATTACATCAGCATCATCTTCAACTTTTTCAATCAATTCTGGAGCTTCTATACCAAAGTAATCTAAGACATATTCAGTTTCCTTGTTAAGACTACCTAATCTGCATGCGGTGACTTCATTACCTAATTTGGTTTCAATGTCTGCCATTACAAGACTTGAGGTAATGGAGTCAGTATCAGGACTTTTATGTCCAAAAATATATGTTTTACTCATTTTTTTCACCTTTCGAATATTGAATAAATTATATCAAAATAATAATGATATTTTTGATTATTCACATTATTAAATAAATTATATAAAATAACAATAATATTTTGATTTTTCACATTATTAAATATTTATGAAAATTTAAAAAAAGACTCATTAGATAATAGTTTAGAAACTTAGATTAAAAATTTAAGCTTCTAAACTCGAATTATAAACTATACCAAAAAAGAAAACTAGAAACTAATGTAAAGGGTGATATGTTAAAAGAATATTCTAAAAGCATAGTTATAATTCTAGGAGTATAAATATTCACTTAACAGTATAAGTAGTTTGCTATAAATCAAGAAAAAAAAAAAATATGCAAAATTTATAAAAATTTCAAATAATATTGAGGATATTAAAAAATTATTAAGTAAAAATAAGACATTGACAATGAAGATTAAAAAAAGAATTTTTGATTATTCTAAATAGAGATAAGACGAATGTAATGTATTTTATGAGATGAATTTAGAATAATCAAAGAATTCAATCAAAGGAACTATTAATCCAAACCAATTAAATTCCATATTCCGCAATTTCCAATCAATCAAAACAATAGGTCTTTAATCTTATTCGAAGTTTTAAGTATTTTTCTGATAAGAAGAAACAGCATATTTCCAATGAAGTAGGGATAATTATTAATTTATTTCCACCAGAAATTACATGTTTCTTGTATAGTATATTATTTAAATAAGTATAAACCAATATTCCAAGAGCATTTGAAAAGAAATAAAAGGTTATTTGTAGAAAATATCTTTGATATTCAACTCTTTAGAAACCTTTTCAATCTCTCTATTGAGAACATCTATCTCTTCAAGAAGCTTTTTGTGTTTAAAGGATAATTCATTAGGATCTATTTTCTCTTCTTTACCTTCAAAAGCATCAACATAACGAGGAATGTTTAGATTAAAATCGTTTCTGCTTATCTCATCCAAACTTGCTCTATGGGAATATTTTTCTTTTTCCTTTCTAAAATGGTAGGTTTCTACAATATTTTCAATATCTTCTTGTGTTAACCTATTAATTAGTTTTGATTTCTTGAATTCACTAGAAGCATCAATGAATAGAACATCATCATCCGGATACCTATCTTTCCTAAATACAAGTAGACAAGCGGGATTATTGGTGCTGAAAAACATATTTGCAGGTAAACCAATTACTGCATCAAGATAATTCATATCCTCAACAATTTTTCTCCTGATTCTCCCTTCAGTTGATCCTCTGAACAAAACTCCAAGAGGTGCAACTACAAGCATAATGCCATCCCGCCTCAAATGATAAATCATATGTTGGATGAATGCATAATCCGCCTTAGTACGTGGAGCGAGAATATTGTACTCATTAAATCTTATATCCTTGCGGAAAGACTTGTCTGCACTCCATTTGGAATTGAATGGGATTTGAGAAACTACTGCCTCAAAGGATTCTCCTAAATGTTGAGGCTGCTCTAAAGTATCTCCTTGCTTGATATCAAAATCCTCATAATGAATATTATGCAATATCATGTTTTCCCTTGCAATATTATAAAAGGAAGCATTGATTTCCTGACCATAAATGGTATCACATGGAATTGTCTTATGTATTTCTAAAAGCAAAGAGGCAGAACCACAGCATGGGTCATAAACAGAATCAAGATGCCTTTTCTTTGAAGCTATCAAAGCAGCAATCAAGGTAGAAACCTCATTTGGAGTGTAGAAATCTGCAGAATTAGATGAATTTAGTGAGAACTGACTTAACAAATATTCAAAACCACTGCCAATTAAATTATCAATTTCCTTTTCATTATTATTTTCCATATTGTAACTTAAATTTTCGTCCATATTAGCATATGCATAATCTGCTTCAACCATCAGGTTACTTTTCGAATTATATTCTATCTTTTCATCAACTAAACGATCCAAATCAGCATAATCCTTTTGAATGCTATTATGTTCAGCATTTAGTCTATAATATTCATTCTGCCTTTTTCTGGACCAATGACCCACTTTATTATCCAACAAAGATAATTCATTATCCATTTTATCAAATTTACTATTTTCCAAAATGGTTTTCCTAAAAATACGGTTGTCCATACCTTCCTTATCTAAATCAAAGTGGACTAAACTTAAAGCCTCTAAAATATTAAAAATAACTTTATTTTTATCCTTTTTTTCCTTTCCTAATTGAGATGCATTCAAATCTACACCTTCAAACAGGTTTTGGAAATCCTCTTCACTTTTTGTTCCGATTGAAGAATCGCTGATTTCATTGAATGCCTTCTCCAATTCATCATTAAGATTTCCAATATTATTTGAATAGAGAATATTCTTAAATAAAAAATCCTGCCTTACAAAGTACCCTATCTCATTTATTGACTCTTCTCTTAAGGATTTTTTATAATCGTCATGCTTATAGGCTTCCTCAAAATCAAGATTTTCATATTTTAGCTTATTGTTTACAAAAGCTTCCAATTTTTCCGACAAATATTTATAAGAAATAAAGCCTAAGAAGTATTTCTGAAACTCATCATCAGTTAAAAAGCCTATTTTATTATCTTCTTTTAAATCTTCATAAATATCCCATAAATCCTGTCCTAAAGAATTTGTCATATCATAACCCCTGAATATTATAATAACATGATAAATATTTAGCTTTCATTCAGTTCATCCAACAAATTTTTCATGATTAATTTCTCTTTTTTTCTTTCAAGCTCTATTAATTCTAAGTTTTTATTGATTCTAACATCCATTAATTTGAAAAGATTTCCATATTTCCTTTGAGTTTCATAATCAGGCAAAGGCAAAGAAATTTGTTTTAGGTGAGTGGTTTTAATAATTTTTAGAGTGGTTCCTTCCTGAAGCTTATGCAATTCCCTTGGGAAAATATCACTTTTTAGAAGCTGATAAATGAAATCAGGATCAAATCCTTCCCTAACTCTTACAACGGCATAATACATAGGGATGATTATTCCTTCCTCTTTAAGCTTGGTAACTATAGATCCAGCAAGCAAAACAACTATATCATTTTTCTGTGAGTAAAACTTTGGGTTGATATCCTTTGAAACTTCTTCTGTTTTCTTTTCAATTTTTGGACTATCCTCATATGTTTTCTTAAGTACTTCCTGTTCCTCTGTATCTCCACTTTGGTAACGTGTGATTCTGATTCCAGTGAAAACGTCAGCAACTTCTTCAAGCTTATATCTTTTAATCATATGCTCACCTAATAATAAAAAAATCCAGATGAAATAAATTTATTAAAAAATCATAAAAATATATTTTTAATTATATTATGTCATTACTTGTTCTTAAACTTAAGGGCAAATTTATAAAAAATAGCATGAAAAATAACAAATCAATGCAAAAAAAATAGTTTCTAAAAAAAAGGTTTAGGAAAAAAGATAATCACCCCCAGTATCTTTTTTCCTCTGAATAAGAATCACCCCCAAACCATATTCATAGAACAATCAAATATATGAGAAAGCTGATTGAATAAGAACCACCCCCTGTTCTTATTCAAATCTTAAGGAATATAATTCATCTCCGTCTTATATCCCTTAACTTATGAATACATAAGATTGATCTTTTAACATTTTTTTAGTATTAGTTAACCTGAATCTTTTTTTAAATTTCAGTTTTTCATATCATTTACAAATTTATTTTTCCTCATATTTTGGATATTCATTTAAGAATATGGATTTCAACTGCAAATTTGATTAGATCTTATTTTAATCAATCATTAAGATTTAGTGTATTAAAGGAGATGAAAACATATGAAACAAAGGTGTTAAAGTCAAACAAACTAAGAGGTCGAACTTACACTAATTCATTAAAGTTCTAAACTTTAATGACATTTCTTAATGATTAAAAAAAATAAGCAATACTTAATTGTACTCAAGTTTTTTTCTAATTACAATAATTATTATGAACAAACTAGTATATAAATCTTTCGTTCTTAAAGTTAATGACACTACTCTAAAAATATATGACATAATATTTTTACCATATTTTTCATATATTTGCCATATTTTACAAAAAATCAAAGAAAAATAATAATAGATTAAAAAAACAAGTTAATGAAATAAAAATAAAATTAAAATAGAATTAAAATAAAATAAAAAAAGAAAAAGAATAAAAATTAATT
Source organism: uncultured Methanobrevibacter sp. (assembly GCA_905235495.1). Taxonomy (GTDB): domain Archaea; phylum Methanobacteriota; class Methanobacteria; order Methanobacteriales; family Methanobacteriaceae; genus Methanobrevibacter. The sequence goes on along the minus strand of CAJOMK010000044.1, from coordinate 3,084 downwards.
AAAATCTTTATGGTATGCTTCTGTATCTTCTACTCCATTGGTCCAATGCTTATCGTTTACAGTATCGATAGATTCATTATTACCATGTAGACAATCTATATGGTGAATACCATTTGCATCATCATATTCCCTAATATAATCAGCATCTTGTCCAGACCAATAGTAACCTTCAGGTACATTGCTTGAAGAGCCAGATTTGCCTGTTCCAGTACTATCTAAAGTTGTAACTCCACTGGAATTAGTAGTAGCATTTACAGCACTTTGATAGCATCATTGAATGTTTCTGTAGTGTTTGTTTCTTCATTGAAATAATTATACCTGGCAGAAGCAATCATATGCTCCAATATCTCAGGATCTTTACAAATAATCAAGATATTGTCATGAGTGACATAGTTTCCAATAAATGCCATATAAGTATCGTTCTCTTCATTGTGCCAAACGGTTTGATTTCCTAATGTTTCCTGAACTGAATTTTCAGCAAAATCGTTTCGGATATACTCCAATTCAACAGCCGCAACCTGATTTCCTTCTTCACTATTGAAATACATCACAATTAAATCATGTTTTGTATCATTTATAAGATGAATCCCACCATTAACTACTGTATTTGTAGATTCATCACTTACTGGTAATTCAATACTAGATGTGCTTGTCAATCCCACTCTATTGTAATGAACTGAATCATCAAAATTCAATAAAAAGAATGAACAGGATAAAACCACAGCAACTACTATCAAAACCAATAATACATGTCTTAAATCCATATAAACCTCCTATTAACTAATTTTTTTAAAACCAGTAATAATTTAGTTCATTATAATTATTAATTTAATTTAAATTATTTATAAACTTAACTAAAAATAGCTAAAATTAGAGTGAAAATAGATAAAAATAATGTAAAAATAGCTAAAATTATAAAAATAAATTAAAATTAGATAAAAAGGAATAAAAAATAGAATAATAAAAATAAAAATAGAAAAAATAGATAAAATCTAAGAAGATCTATCTATTACGAAATCTGCTAAAGCAATTAACATGCTTTTAGCTTCACTGTCGGGTAATATTTCAAGTACTTTCTTAGCACCATCAACGTTTTCTAAAGCGAGATTGTGAGCATATTCAATGGAGCCATATTTATTGAATAAATCAATAGCTTCATCAATATTCTCTTGTGAAGAATTCTCTTCTTTTAAGATTTCAAGCAATCTTTCATAATCTTCTCCTTCAGATTCCGCCAATGCCTTTACAACCATAAGGGTCATTTTACCTTTTGCAATGTCACTGCCTACAGGTTTACCAAGGTCCTTTTCATCACTGACTACATCCAAATAATCATCTTGGATTTGGAAAGCGGTACCAATCATACGACCATATTCGTATAAAGCGGTAACAGTTTCATCATCAGCTCCACCCATAATAGCTCCTGCTTTGGTTGCAGCTGCAATAAGTGCACCTGTTTTCTTAAATATCATTTCAGAGTACTCATCTTCCTTGACATCGAAGTTTCCTTCAAAGTTCATGTCGGAAGCTTGTCCTTCACAGATCTTTACACATGCATCTGCTACGGTAGCCAATGCATTTGCAACGTTTTCAGGATGAGCATCTTCTTCCTTGGATGAAATAATCATTTCAAATGCTTTTGAGAACAAGGTGTCTCCTGCTAAAATAGCTACAGGTTCATCCCATACCTTATGTACAGAAGGCATTCCTCTTCTCATGTCGTCATCATCCATGATATCGTCATGAATAAGTGAAAAAGTATGAATAAGCTCTAAAGCAGCAGCAGTTTTAAGTGCATCTTCCTTTTTTCCTCCAACAGCTTCTGCAGAAATTAAAGTAAGTGCTGGTCTGAACATTTTTCCGCCAGCTCTGGTTAAATAAATACAAGCATCCTGTAAATTCTGTGGTTCAATAGAACTAAGATTTTCTTCAATTGTTTTTACAACATCTTGAGAATATTGTTTTAAGACATCAGTAACATCAGACATAATTTTCCCTCTAAACTATATTTATTGAAACTTGATTAAATACTTAATTGCAATTTAATGAATAATGATTAATTTTTATAAAGAAACTCAATTAAAATTAAGGCAAAAAGTTAAATAAATTAACTAATGGCCATTAAACACTTGAGCTTGAGCATTTCTTAAAATATGAATATTGTTTCCTATTCTGTATCCTTCCTCTTCTGCAAGTTCTCCATAAGCAACCAACATTTCCAACTCACCGTGAGCAGGTATGATGTGCTTAGGTCTGAGCATTCTTAGGAAATCCCTATGGTCTTCACGACCTGCGTGTCCTGAAACGTGTGCATTTGCATAAATCCTTGCACCATTAGATTTCAATTTAGACTCAAGAATATGCCTGTTTGCAGCGTTGGTTGGATTTGGAATGATAGGTGCAGAGAAAATTACATTATCTCCTCTCTTTACATTGAATGGGGTTCTTCCACTTGCGATTCTTGGAAGCAATGCATCAGGTTCACCTTGGTGACCAGTGGTTACAAGCAAGAACTTATCCCTATCATCTTCAGCTTTCAAAAGTGCCTTGTTTACAGCTTTTGGAGATCCGTAAACATAAGCGTTTGAAGGCAATTTCAATATTCCCAAGTTCTGTGCTATTCCACAGAACCTTTCCATGGAACGTCCTAATAAGAGAATTTCCCTATCACTGTCCTTTGCAATGTCTGCAATGGTTTGAATCCTTTCAATATGTGATGAGAAAGTAGTGACAATCATACCTTCTTTTGCCTTTAGAGGTTCTCTCATCAAGTCTTCCAAGATGATTCTTGCTACCTTTTCAGAGTAGGTTCTTGTCTCAGTATAGTTGATTGCATTGGTAGTTTCTACGATAAGAGCCAATACACCGTTTCTACCTAATTCCCTAAGCCTATTATAATCAGGTGGCGGAGAGACCTTTTGGTGATTGTCAAACTTAAAGTCCAAAGCATAAACAATTATTCCTTCATTTGTGTGCAATACAGGAAACACAGCTTGAGGAATACTGTGGGTGGACTGTACAAACTCCAAAGTGATATCCTTGGACAACTTAATCTTGCTTCCAGGATTAAGTGGTCTTATTGGA
>CAJOMK010000043.1 GCA_905235495.1 uncultured Methanobrevibacter sp. | reverse complement strand
TTGCCAAGAATAACAGTGGTTACAGGATTGATTTTCATAGATTCAACATCATCAATCTTTTTCTTTAAGTCTTTGACTTTGGTGTTGATGATAGTGGATTCAATATTCTCCAATAATTTAGCTCTTGCCAAATCTCTATTTCTATACCAATCTGTAGACCAAATATGGTAAATGTTCCATCCTAAACCATTCAATACTTGTTCTCTTAATCTGTCCCTATCTCTTGCCACTTTATTTGAAGCGTAATTAGGGCCGTCACATTGGATACCTAATATATATTTTCCAGGATTATCTGGATCTATAATAGCCAAATCCACTCTAAATCCAGCACAACCAACCTTCTTATCTACTTCATATCCATTTTCAGCTATGAAATTATATATAGTATCTTCAAATGGAGCATCATCATAGTCATCGTCTTGTATAGACTGGTTATAATGTAAGTCTTCAGCATATTCCAAGAAACTTTGCAGGGATTTTACACCAAATGGCGGATTTGCAGTTAAATGAATGTCATGAGCTCTGAAATTAGTGAATACCACACATTTCTCTCTTGCTCTTGTAACAAGAACATTCAAACGTCTTTCTCCCCCATCTTGATTCAAAGGACCAAAATTCAAGGACATTTTTCCTTCAGTATCATAACCATATCCAACACTGATTAATATAACATCTCTTTCATCTCCTTGGATTGTTTCAAGGTTTTTAACGAAGAATCTTTCTTCCTTATTTTCTGAAAATAGTGGTTCGAATTCAGGATGAGCTTTTCTTTCTATCTCTAATTCTTCCAATATAACATTTTTTTGAGCAACGGAGAATGTACCTACACCTAAACTCTTCTTATCACCATATTTTTCAAAGTGTTTAAATATTTCCTTAACTACATCCTTCGCTTCAAGAGGGTTAGCTGAACCTTCCCCTCTATGATATTGGGTATTAGGATTATAATGGAATTTAAGACCTAATTCAGGGTCAGTATGAGACGGGGAGGGATAAACCAAAAGCTCATTATCATAGAATTCCCTATTTGAAATATTAATCAATGACTCATGGCGACTTCTATAGTGCCATTTAAGCATTTTAACTGGGAATGATAATTTACATAAATGCAATATGCTTTCCATATCCAATGCAGTTGCTACCTCTTCACCGCTTTCACTGTCTGTCATCTGATCAAAGAAGCTTGTAGGAGGTAATTGTTGAGTATCTCCCATTACAACAGCTGTTTTTCCTCTCATAAATGCACCTAATGCATCTTCAGGTTTCACCTGACTTGCTTCGTCAAAAATTACTACATTAAACTGTAATTTAGGATTAGTAGGATCAAGATACTGTGCAATGGACAATGGACTCATCATAAAGACAGGTTTAATCTTTTTGATAGTTCCTCCTGCCTTTTCAAGAAGAGTACGCACTGGTAAATGACCGCTTTTTCTTGTGAATTCTCCAGCTAATACCTTAGCTTCAGGGTCATTTGCAGCACCATATATCTTAGGAATTTGACTGTTCAATTTATTATATATTCTCTTTCTATTAAGATTGATGATTTTTCTATCGAGATCTTTAAATTCTGCAATACGATTTTCATGCAATTCTCCAATGAATGTTGCTAAGGTGTCATTTTCATTGAAAACAATATTTAATAAACTGTCTGCAAAATTACCTAAAACCAAAGGTTTTACATCATCTTTTTTAATGTTTCTCTTTTCAATGGTTTTGATGAATAATGATGCAGGACTATCCATACACGCTTTTTTAGTATTTGAATATTGTGACCATAAATGTAGACTTGATAACTGTCCTTTCCATTTATTCAATTGTATTTCCCATTTATCAAATGGAACATCTTCTGTTTCTCTTTTAAATATGATTTTGCTTCTTGGATTTAGTTTAGATTCTAATTTCTTAAGATTTTCATAGAATTTATTGCCCTTTTCAACATATTCTTCGATTCCGGAATCAATGCTTGGATGGAAAAGGTCATTTGAAAGCATTTTAACAGTAGTTTCACTAAATGTACCATTGGAAAAGAGATAAACAAACTTATTCATCCAATTTGCAACTTGCTTTAATTCATTTACATCAGCATGTTCGCTCCATAAATCACCGAAATATGCTCTGCCAAGTGCCTCATTATCCTTTAGGGATTGTCTGATTTTGATGTGATTTCTAACTTTAATCAAATCATTTAAAGCTTCCCTATCACTTGGAATATTGCCATTATAAAGCTTATAGAGTTCTTCCTTATGGGAATTACCAGTGAATAATTTGAATTTCTTATTGGAATCCTTTTCCAAATCATAAATAATGGTATCCAAGTCTGCAACAAGCAAATAGTCTGAAAATTTATTGAATAATCCAGATGCATGCTGATAATGCTGCAATAACTTAATTAACTCTAATGATTTATCAGGATTATTGAACCAATACTTGCTAAGTAAGATGGAACTGTCCACTAAATTAACAGTTTCACTATTTAAAATATTGAGTGCAGTGATTGAATCCTCATATTCCTTTAGGGTATTTGGAATCTTTATTCCATAAACTTCATTGATAATATTCATTTCATATCTGAAGTCAGTCAAGGATTCAAGGCTGTCTCTAATCAATAATTCAATTTCCCTTAAATCAGCTGGAAGCAAACTCTTTGGATTGCAGTAACTCCAAGGGTTATTTTTAGATATTGTTGAGTATAATTCTGCTAAATTCTCTAATGATATAATAATATCATCTAATTCTTTCATTGTTAAATCTTCAGCGTTGTTGAATCTAACTAAAGGTAATAATTTGTTTTGTTTTGAGAAATAATCCTCTGAAGACTCTTTCATACCATATAACTCATATGGGCTAAGCCTTACATTAGCTACTGGATGATGAATAACTTCTGCATATTGATCCAATTGGTCACGTAAGTTTTCAAGCTTTCTAAGGGTTTGATCCAATTTCAAGTCTCTTGTAGCCCTTACATTAGTTGCCTTTTTAAGATTCTTCAATAATTGTTTCCTTCTTGTCTTATGAGAATGCAATTCCAAAACGAATTTTCCAAGGCCTACACTATCCAATCTGCTTTTTACAACTTCCAATGCAGCCATCTTTTCACTTACAAAAAGAACGGTTTTCCCTTCTGCAATAAGTTCAGCAATTAAGTTAACGATGGTTTGTGATTTACCTGTTCCTGGAGGCCCTTCTACAACTAAGTTATGGTCTGCCTTAACGTTTTCTATTACTGCAATCTGTGAAGAGTCTGCATCAAGGACTTGATACATTGTCTTATAATGTAATTTCTCATCCACATCCTCTTCCTCAAATGTATCTTCATAAACATTCTTGCTTGGATTGAATATGGATTGAATAAGCTCATTTTTAGTTAAATCAACATCTTCACTCCAGCTTTCTGGATTTAAGTCATTGTACATGACAAATTTTGTAAATGAGAAGAATCCTAATGCAACATCATCCCTAACATCCCATTTGCTAAATGGTTTGATTGCCTTTTTAACTTCAGCTAAATATTGATTTACACCTTCAATATATGATGTTTGCTCAAATTTAGGAAGTTCAACACCTGCTTCACGAAGCTTAGCTTGAATTGAAATGTTATTTTGTATGTCTTCGCCAGTCCAGGATAGTGAAAATGAATTTCCTACTTTCTTACGTTCCAATGCAACTGGAATAAGTATAAGAGGAGCTAAATTCTTTTGTTTAGGTTTCTTTTTATCAACCCACTCTATAAAACCAAGAGCCACATATAAAATGTTGTAACCTTGCTCCTGAACCATGGTTTTAGATTGCTGATCAATATAAAATAGCCTTTTTTGAAGTTCACTTGGAGTCAAATCAGCCTTTAAGGTCTTATCGGTTTCTGATGATAAGAATTCTTTTGTCTGATCAATAAAGGTGTGTGCCCTAGATTTTTTAGTCTCCTTTTTATTAGGGGAAAAATACATTCTTTTATTTTCTAAAATAAGGATTTTATATACATTCATTGGTGTTTGATTAATGATATTGAGATTCCTGTTTCTTGCCTTAAAGTTAAGGAGAGGATTTCTTAAAGTTAAATCCAAGAGTTCTTTTCTTAGATTTTTAAACTCCTTTTCAATATCCTTATTTGATATAGTGTTGTTTTTTGATGGTGTTCTGAATTGCATACTTTAATCCCTTAAGGTAAAATTTTAATTCAAAAATCCTATTGATTTTGAAATGGTTTATAAAATTTTTAAGAATTTTTTGATACAATATTATTTATATTTATAGTGATTTATAAAGTTTTGTAAATAGCAATTTTTATATAAATGTCTAAATTAAATTGAATTTAAATAATAAGAGTTATTTATCCTTTTTTAGTGAAATAAAATAAAATTATCTAAATAAATTTTAATCATTTTATTAATGTAAAAAGTATTATATATGCATTGATTAAAAATATTTTTATATAACAATATTACTTAATTAATTTAATGATTTTAAAATATTCGGAGATAAAAAAATGGATTATAAATCAAAATTTGGATTTGGATGCATGATATTGCCCCTGACTGATGAGAATGACCTCACTAAGATAGACCAGGAATTACTTAATGAAATGGTAGATTTATATATGGAAAAGGGATTTAACTACTTCGATACATCATTTGCATACCATAATGGGGAAAGTGAAGTTGCAATGAGAAAGGCAATTGTAGAAAGATATCCTCGTGAATCCTACAGAATATGTGATAAGATGCCTACTTGGGCATTGACAAGTGACGAAGATAATGACAAATTTGTAAATATAATGCTTGAAAGACTTGGAATAGACTATTTTGATGTATTTTTCATTCATAATATAAACGTTCCATGGTTGAAATTAGCTGAAGAGCACAATACATTTGAATATTTAAAGAATATGAAAGAAAAGGGAATTGCAAAGGAAATTGGAATTAGTTTCCATGACAACTCTGAATTGCTTGAGAAATTCCTTGACAAATATGGAGATATGATTGATATTGTGCAATTGGAACTTAATTATCTTGATTGGGAAGATTCTACAATCGAAGCTCATAAATGCTATGACCTATGTGTAAAGCATGGTCTTGACATTTACGTTATGGAACCATTGAAAGGTGGAGTTATCGTTAATCAAAATGAAGAGATCAATAATGACTTCAAGGAATTTAATTCTAATAAATCAATTGCAAGTTTTTGCAATGAGATTCTGTGCATCCTTAAAACATATAAAAATAGTTTTAAGTGGAATAAATAAGATGGAAGATCTATTGGATAATATAGATACTTTTGAAAACTTTGAACCTTTAAGCGAAGAAGAAAATGAGTTTTTATTAAAAGAAGCGGATAAATTAAGGGAAAATCTTGCTGTGCCATGCAGTGAATGCAGGTACTGTCTTAAAGATTGCCCTTTAGAGATTCCTATTCCAGAATATTTCAGGCTATATAATCATCATAAGGTACAGAGCAAATCCAATATCTATAGGTTATACTATGATAAATTAGGAGAAGAAAAGGTTCCTGCAAGTGATTGTACCCAATGTGAAACCTGCATTGATTATTGTACACAAAAAATAAACATTCCAGAAAAGCTGGAAGAAGTCAATGAACATTTCCAAGAAGGATTCAGTCCTTATGGATAATATAATAAATTTTTATTTTAATATTTTATTAATTTTAATTTTTAATTTATTTTAATATTTAATTTTATTTTATTTTTTTAAAAAAAAGAAAGAATAGAAATATTATAAATTTAACTCATATAAACTGAAATAAGGATTATTTCCTATATCCAATTCCAAATCAACATCTCCCACATACTTAAATCCATTCTTTTCAAAAAGATTTTTTTTGCAGGATAATTATCTAGAATCACATCAATGCGAATAGCATCATATCCTTCTGATTTTGCTTTATCAATGCAAAACTCAATAATGTCAGAAGTTAATCCATGTCTTTGCATGCTTGGATCTATTGCCAATGTTTGTAAAACCATATAGAACCATCATCAATCTTTTTGCTCCAATCAGCTTTCCAAAAACATCCTTGTGGTTTATCATTTAAAACAAAGGCTCCCAAAATCTTTTCATCAGATATACAAATGTATTGTGATTCCTCTTTTACCATTGCTTTTACACTCTCTTGCGATGGATAAACCTTATAAATCCAACGAGGATAATTGGTACGTTTATCTAAGTATTTTACGATATTGTTATAGAATTCAGAAGTGATAGCAATATCCTTATTTTCACATTTTTTAATATACATTGTATCATTTTGATAAAATCAGACTATAATAATTGATATAAATTTACTAAATTAATTCATAAAAATAAAATAAAAAAAGAAAAAAGAGATAGAATAATTAATTATTCTATATAAAATATCTATTCTAAACTGTTGATTACAGCTACAATCAATTTGATTGTGTTTTCAACGTCTTCCATACTTGCTACACTAACAGTTGTGTGTATGTACCTTGTAGGAACAGATAAAACGCCAGTTGGAATACCTTCTCTAGTAAGGTGAATAGCTGTACCATCAGTTGTACCGCCACCACTCACTTCAAGTTGGTATGGAATTTCTTCTTTTTCAGAAGTATTAATAAGTAAATCTCTAATGATTTTAGGAGTCATAATTCCTCTACCGTTTGCATCAATTAAGATGAAGGCAGGTCCTTTTCCAATAACAACAGGAGCTTCATCCGGTTTGATTCCAGGATGATCTCCAGATAATGTTACATCAAGAGCAAATGCCATATCTGGATTTAATTTATAGGAAGTTACTTTAGCTCCCTTTAATCCTACTTCCTCTTGAGTTGTACCTACACCATAAACGGTAGCTTTGGAATCTATTCTTTTTAAAACTTCTATCATTACATAACAACCAAGACGGTTATCTAAAGCTTTACACATAATCAAATCATTTGGGAATGCTTCAAACCAAGTTTTAAAAGTGATTGGATCTCCAATACTAACCATTTCTTCACATTGTTCCTTGTCTTTAGCTCCAATGTCAATAAACATTTCATCATAAGGAACAACTTTTTTTCTCTCTTCAGGTTTAGTAACATGAAGTGGTTTGGAACCGATTACGCCAGTTACATCACCATTTTTAGAATGAATTACAACAGTTTGATTCATTAACAGTTGGTCATTGATTCCACCAATGGTTGAGAATCTGATAAATCCATTATCATCAATATATCTTACCATCAAACCTATTTCATCCATGTGAGCTGCAAGCATTACTTTAGGTCCTTTTTTGGAAGAACCTTTCTTTGTAGCAATTACATTACCCATAGCATCAGTTTCAATCTCATCAGCTACATCTTTTAATTCTCTTTTAATAATCTCTGCAATGTTTTCCTCAAACCCAGAGATACCTGGAGTCATACAAAGTTCTTCAACCAATTTAATTTCTTTTTCAAAAGACATATTTTCACCATGTATAGTTTATATTAATTTTTAATTAGTTTAAAATTTTATAAAATTTTCGTATTCACTATAATGATTGATATTGATCAATTCATTAGGATGATTCTCCTCAACTCCATAGAAATCAAAGCCATCTGCAAAGATTTCTCTTAAAATTGGATTTAAGTTGTCATCCTTATCTATTAGATATTTAATTAATTCCTTTCTATCTGCTGCAAAGGGCATTCCTAAGCCTACTGCACTATCCAACTTCCCAATTTCAATTCTTCTTAAAACAGAAATGGTTTTTCGTGGATTTTCACTATTGATTATAGTGTCAATGATATTGTTAAAGGTTTTTGTGCTTACTGTAGGCTGATCTCCTGTTACACATAATGCAATATCAGATGATATATTTTGAAGACCATTCAATAAGGAAACTGAAAGACCTACATCAACAGGATTATTTTTTACAATTTTTAACCTATTATCATGAATATTATCAATTAAAGGCAATATTTCATCAGAGTAATGTCCAAGAACTATGATACATTCATTGATATTATCAGTATTCAATACGTTGTTAATTGTTGTTTCAATGACTGTATTTGAATATTCCTTAGAGTGTAATGGAAGTGTAAGTTTATTTTGCAAAGGAATATTCATTTCTTCTTGGTCTTTTCTCATTCGAGAATTCTTTCCAGCTGCAGTTATTACTGCTGAGACTGTAAGCATAATATTACCTTAAATAATGATTTTTATTAATAATTTTTTAATAATTTAATTATTTATTGTATTTGTGCTATTTGTATTGTTAGCGACATAATTATTAGGAATCAATTCGTAAATGTTAGTATAAATTTTCATATTTGGACCAGAACCTTCTGTCCACATTTGTATCTTAATTGGATATTTAAGTGTGTTATTGATCTTAATTCCAGTAGAAGGACTGAAACCATAAAGCACTGCTTCACGACCGGAATCCATACCAACAGGTAATACAAATCCAAGGGACAATACAGCATTTCTTAAGGATCTTGCAGGTGGACACACACCATGTGTAGCCATTCCAGATTCAGCATGCTCTTCAGGAATAGCACTGAAACCGATTCCATCTCTTCCGCAACCTTTTGTATTAGCCGGAATTATGGTACCGTTCCATGCTTTAACGAATTGTTTAGCATTATATTCCCTATTTGCATCATTGTATTGTGG
>CAJOMK010000042.1 GCA_905235495.1 uncultured Methanobrevibacter sp. | reverse complement strand
TTATTATGATATCATCTACAATAGGCTTTAATGTGATTGCAATGTCCTTTAGCATTGCTTTTAAAAGATTTTTTCTTTCTTCAGGTGATAAAAAAGGAGATAATCTTGTTTTAGCATTTGCAAATTGGTTTACTGGAATTATTGCATAAATCTTATCCATTTCCATTCCTCTTATGATTTTTATCAATCTTTTTTTTTTAAAATATTTTGGTTAAGGTTTTTGACCGAAGGTCAAAAAGTTTGCTAGTAAGTTTTAGCCATTAAAGCAAGGTGTTTAGCTGGTTTACCACAATGTGGGCAGACCTTATCGGTTTCAATATCCTCTTCATTTATACCAAGGATATCCACTCCGATTTCCTCTTCAATCGCTTTTCCACATTCCTCTTCTCCACACCAGCAGAATTTAACGACTTTTCCTTCATCAACTATGTCGGATACATTGTCAAGACTGTCTAATGTGACTATTTTCTCTTCCTGTTTAGCCCAGGAATTAGCTTTCATGCTTTCTTCAACTTCTATGAGCAATTCAGATACTTTTTCTGCAACATCCTCATCTAAGCTGATTTCAATCTTTTCGCCAGTGTCTCTTCTTCCAGTGATTGCAACATTGTTGTTTAAGTCTCTTGGTCCTAATTCAAATCTGAGAGGGGTTCCTTTGAGTTCCCAATCAAAGAATTTCTTACCTGGTCTGATGTCACGGGTGTCCATTTGGACTCTGATTCCTTTAGCTTCCAATGCATCCTTGATCTCATTACATTTAGCCATCACTTCATCTCCACCATCCTTGAAGATGATAGGGATTATAGTGATTTGTTTTGGTGAAATCTCTGGAGGCAATTGAAGACCTTTTTCGTCTCCATGAGCTGCAATTGCTGCTGCAATTACTCTGTCAGATATTCCGTAACAGGTTTGGTAAGCGTATTCATGGTTTCCTTCCTTGTTTTCAAAGGTGATTTTGAAGGTCTTTGCAAAGGTTTGCCCTAAGTTGTGAACAGTACCAATCTGCAATGTCTTTCCATCAGGCATGATTGTATCGAATGCCATGGTGTATTCTGCACCAGGGAACTTGTCCCAAACAGGTCTTTTGCTGATTAGATAAGCGATTCCAAGTCCATCAAAGAACTTTTTGTAAATTTCCATTCCGGTTTCAACCTGTTCTGCAGCCTCTTCAGCGCTTGAATGCACTGTATGAGCTTCTGCAAATGTAGTGATTTCCCTTACCCTTATAAGAGGTCTTGTATGTTTGGTTTCATATCTGAAGGTGTTTACAACTTGATATTGCTTGATAGGAAGGTCGATGTGTGATTTGACCCATAATGCAAACATAGGATACATTGCAGTTTCACTGGTTGGTCTGATTACAAGCTTTTCATTCAATTCGGTTTGACCACCGTGGGTAACCCAATATACCTCATCTTCAAATCCCTTTACATGAATTCCCTCTTTTGCAAGTTCTGCTTCAGGAATGAGTAAAGGAAATAGGATTTCGTCATGTTCTTTGTCCATCAAGTCTCTAAATATGTTTAAAGTTGCTCTTCTGATTTGAAATCCATAAGGACGCCATACAGCCATTCCCTTAATAGGATATCTTGAATCGGTTATATCTGCATTTTCTAAAATGTCATGGAACCATTCACTAAAATTTTCCACATTATCACCTAATTTTAATAAAATAATAAGTTTAATTTGTTAAATCATTAATAAAATTTTTATAATTGATTTTAATATTGATTTTATCATTGATTTATTGTATATAATGGTATTACTTTGTTTTTAATTTATTATATAGTTTATTAGTAGAGAGTTTTAAAACAAAACTTATTTAATTTATAGAAAACAAATATTAAAATAATATTAAATAACATGCTAAAAAAAAAAAATTTAAGAATATATAGATTCTAAAAATTATTCAATATAAAAATTAATTTTTAAGGAGATAATATGGATTCTAAAACAATTCAAATGCCAAGAGAAGTGCATATTGGGCCTAATGTTCTTGATGATATAGGTGGAATATGCAAGAATTTACGCTTATTTGATGAAGCTCTTGTCGTATCAGGTTATCATACATTTGATGTGGCAGGTAAGATTACAGTTGAAGCTTTGGAAAAGTCTGACTTTGGAGTTGAAGTTATAAAAATCAAGGATGCTTCAATTGAGTCTGTTGAAAAGGTACAAGATAAGATAGCTAATGCTTCTGTAGTATTAGGTGTTGGTGGAGGAAAGATCATTGATGTTGCAAAGCTTGCTTCCACAAATGCACATAACTATTTCATTTCTGTTCCAACAACTGCTTCTCACGACGGTATTGCATCTCCTATGGCTTCAATAAAAAATGATATGGGTTCAGTTTCCAAAAGCGCTAATTCTCCTATGGCTGTTGTTGCTGATACTGGCATTATTAACAAGTCTCCTTTTAGATTAATTGCTTCTGGATGTGCAGATATCGTCTCTAATTATACTGCTATAAAGGATTGGAAATTGGCATACAGATTAAGAAATGAATCATACAGTGAATCTGCAGCAGCATTGTCTGAAATGACTGCAAAATTCATTATAAACTCTTCAGGTAGCATTAAGGAAGGGCTTGAGGAAAGTGCAAGAATTGTTGTAAAATCTTTATTCAGTAGTGGAATGGCAATAAGCATTGCAGGTTCATCAAGACCTGCAAGTGGTTCAGAACACTTATTCAGCCATGCATTGGATAGGATTGCCAAAAAGCCTGCATTGCATGGTGAGCAATGTGGTGTAGGTACAATCATGATGATGAATTTGCATGGTGGAGACTGGAGATCCATTCAAAATATATTAAAGACCATTGGCACTCCAACAACTGCAGTTGAATTAGGTGTTGATGATGATGAGATTATTGAGGCATTGACAATTGCCCATACAATAAGACCAGAAAGATATACCATTTTAGGTGATAATGGCCTTACAAGAGAAGCAGCCATTAAATTGGCTAAAAAGACTGAAGTCATTTAATTTAAAGAAGATAATTTTAATTTAAAAGAGCATATATTAATTTAAAAGATTATGCATTTATTTAAAAGATTATATATTAAAATTCATTTATTTTCCTTTTAAATTTTTAGTGTGTTAATTGAATTTAAAATTTAATAAGGGTGATTATATGATTACATTGATTGGTAAAGAATTAGCAAATGAAGGAGTGAACTTTGTATTTCATGAGCCCGCAGAAGAATGTTTGACCTGTAGGTTTAAGGCTTCTTGTGTAGATTCATTGGAAAAAGGGCACAGATATACAATCACTGAAGTTAGGGATGTTGAACAGAAATGTCCTATCCATGAAGGAGAAAAAGTTAAGGTGGTTGTTGTTGAAAATGCAGAGTTTACTATTTTAACTGATTCAAAAGGAGTCTTTGAAGGTTCAAGCTTTGATTTCAATCGTAAAGGATGTTCAAATAAGGATTGTGATTTCAGGTATATGTGTTTCCCTGATGGAATCTCAAAAGAGGAAAAGGGTGTTTATGTAAAAGAATTAGGTAAATTCAAGGACTGTCCAAAAGGAAATGAATTGGTTAAATGTATAGTTAAAATTCAAGATAAATAGATTATATTATTAATAATTATTATTTGGTGTTAATTATGAGTCAAATGAAAAAGGATTGTGGTTATGCTGCAGCGGATTTAGTAAAAGATAGTCAAGTTTTAGGTCTCGGAACCGGTTCAACAACTCTTTACTTTATTGAAAAGGTAGGTATGAGAGTTAGGGATGAAGGTATTGAAGTTATGGGAGTTCCAACTTCTTTTCAATCCAGATTGCTTGCCCGTAAATGGAACATTCCACTTACTGACTTAAGCGAACATGAAATTGACTTGGCTGTCGATGGTGCTGATGAAATCGATCCAGACTTTAACTTGATTAAAGGTGGAGGGGCAGCACACACATTAGAAAAGATAGTTGATTACTCTGCAAAAGAGCTTGTAATCATTGCAGATGAATCCAAGCTTGTGGATGTATTAGGTGCTTTTCCACTTCCTATAGAAATCATTCCAGCTTCCTTGAATCCTGTAACCAAAGCTTTAGAGGATATGGGGGGTAAAGTTGAAGTAAGAATGGGTCAAGCTAAGGATGGGCCTGTAATAACTGATAATGGCAACTTCATTTTGGATATTGCATTTGGCCAAATAGACAATCCTATACCTATGGAAGATGAATTGAACACAATTCCAGGAGTAGTTGAAAACGGTTTATTCACTGAAATGGTTGATAAGGTCATTATCGGTTCTAAGGATGGTGTAAAGTACTTATAGTTTTTATGCTGTTTTTCTTTTTTTATTTTTATTTCTTTTTTCTATTCTATTTTTTTATTTTATCAATTTAGCTAGTATTGATAAGAAGATAATTAATTTTTTACACATTTGTGTTTATTCACAATTTCGCACTTTAAAAATTTTTATAATGTCCGAAGTCTAATATTTTATTGTAAAATAAATTATTTTGACTAGTGAAATAAAATCATCATAGTAACTTTTATAAAGTATAGTAAATATAATATTACATAGCAAAAATTAAAAAGTATGGTGATTTTTATGGTTATTGAAACTAAAGTCTATAAAAAGAATCAAACTACAATTCCTGCAGTGTACCGAAAAAAGTATGATGTTCAGCCGGATGATATTGTGGAATGGGAAGAGAATGACCGTGGTGAGATTGTCATTTCCTTTAGGAAAAAATTATCCTTTAGGGACATGATGGGATCAGGAACTGTAAAGACTAAAACAAATGCAGTTCAATTGGAAAAGGAGTTATATGAATGAGCAGATTATTATTGGATACTAATTTCATTGTAGCGGCTATTCTACCAAATGATGAATTGCATGATAGGGCTGTCACATTGGAAATGGATGAAAATTTGACAGTTTCAAATGAATGTTATGTTTCCAATCAAATTGTTACTGAAGTGATGAATATATTGGGGCAAAAGGATAGCGTTGAAGTAGTTAAAAATGCTTACAATATGATGAAAGACAATTTCATTTGGATTAATGAATATGAAATTCCAGAGTTCAATGATTCCGTGCTAAGTACATATAAACGCCTTAATCGTAGAAATGATATGGATTTAATGACAAAACATAAATTGGGGTTTACTGACTGTTCTATTATAACTACAGCCAAATTATTCTCTTTAGATGCAATTGTAAGTTTTGATGAGGATTTTCTAAGAAATGATATGGTGGAGATTATTCACTAGTTTTTTTTAAAGTCTCACATATCTTTTTTATGGGTCAATTCAAAGTAGGGATTAATTCACTTTTTTTTAATAATTTACTTCTTAAAGAAATAGTTATATAATAGAATTGAGAAAATTTAATATAATTCTAATAATAATTAATTCTCTTTTAAATTAATTTTTATTCAAATTTTCAAATTAATTCATTGTTTAAAATTGATTAATTCTTCTTATTAATTTATTAGAATGCTTATATTTCAAAATTCAACTAACTATTAAAATAATTTATTTATTAGGATTTGAGGAAATGAAAGTTGTTATCGTTGGTGGTGGAGCTGGAGGAATATCTACAGCTTCAAACCTTAGAAGATTAGATAAAGAAGTTGAAATTATTGTACTCACAAGGGATAATCATGTATCCTATTCTCCTTGTGCTATCCCTTACGTATTGTCTGATAGAATTCATTCATTTGATGATATTGTAATGAGATCTGTTGATGATTATAAGGCAAAGAACATTGATGTCATGCTTGAGACTGAAGTGACTGCAGTGGATTCAGCTAAAAAGATAATTACCTACTCCACTAAAGGTGAAGCAGAGAAAATCATGAGCTATGACAAATTGGTATTGGCTACTGGTGGAAGTCCATTCGTGCCTCCTATGAAAGGGGTTGATTTAGAGGGAGTATTCAAGATAAGAACCTTGAATGACGGTAAGCAAGTCAAGCAGTGGGATGAAAACTGCGAAAGTGCTTTGGTTACTGGTGCAGGATTGATCGGTATTGAAATAGCTTATGCATTCAAGAAAATGGGATTGAAGGTAACCTTATGTGAAATGTTGCCTCAAATCGTTCCACGTTCACTTGACCCTGATATGGCTAAAATCATTACAGACTACTTGATTGGTGAAGGTATTGAGGTTGTGCTTGGACAGCCTATCACTGAGCTTAAAGGTGAAGATGGCAGAGTGAAGACTGCTGTATTTGAAGATGGAACTGAAGCTGATGCTGATATGGTCATCTTGGCTACTGGTGTAAGAGCAGAGCTTAAATTACCTAAAATGGCAGGATGTGACTGTGGAAGATGGGCTGTGCTTGTAAATGACAGAATGGCAACAAGCGTACCTGATGTTTATGCAGTTGGTGATTGTGTAGAGTCTTACAGTGCAATCTTAAGATCAAACACCGTTTCCCAATTAGGTACTACTGCTGTAAGGCAAGCTAAGACATTGGCTCAAACCCTTGCAGGAAAACGTTCCAGATTCAATCCGGTCTTGAATTCAATGGTCTCCAAAGTTGGTAAATTGGAATTCGGTGCAGTAGGTCTTACAAGAAGTTTTGCTCAACAGAACGGCATCAAGGCAGTTGTAGCAAAAGTAGAAGCATTGACAAGAGCAAGATACTATCCAAATGCAAAGCCAATGAACGTAAAGGTCATCTGTGATGCAGACGGCACTATCATCGGATGTCAAATCATTGCAGAGGAAAGAGTGGCTGAAAGAATAGATACCATGACTTTAGCTATTACTGAAGAGCTTACCTGCTTTGAATTAAGCAATATGGAGTTTGCTTATGCCCCTCCAGTGTCTATGGTTATTGATCCATTGGTAATGGCTGTAGAAGAAGTAAGTAAGAAGTTTGATAATTAAATAAACTTTTTATTTATTTTTATTTTCTTTTTTTAATAATAGTTGCAATATTTAATTTTTATTTTTACATTTAAATTTTAATTCATTTTTTCTCTTTTTAATTTAGTTCCATTAGTTATTTTTTATATAAAAAAAAGATATTTTTTTAACTTTATTTGCAATATTTAATTTTTATTTTTGTACTATTTTTCTTAAAAATCACTACTTATTTATATAACTGTAAATATATAATATAATGATAAATTTTTTATTATAATCAATTTATTATAATCATTTAAAGATTTAAATTTCAATTTTATAAAAGCATTTAAAAATAATTAAATTATTAAAATAATTAAAAATACAATTGGATTAATTGGAGAGGATTTAGTTGACTAAAATATTTATTTCATGTGCACTTCCATATGCAAATGGACCATGTCATTTAGGACATTTAAGATCCACTTACATTCCAGCAGATATCTATGCAAGATACAATCGTATGGCTGGAAATGAGGTATTGATGGTATGTGCTACTGATGAGCATGGAACTCCTATTGCAGTAAAGGCAGATGCTGAAGGCAAAGAGCCTATTGAGGTTGCAAAACGTTACCATGACATGATTGTAGAAGACATTAATAGCTGTGACATTTCCTTTGATAACTTTGCAAGAACAACTGATGAGATACACTATCAAATCTCACAGAACTTCTTCAAGTACCTTTATGACAAGGGACTTATTTATGAGGAAACCATCCAACAGTTTTACTGTGAAAACTGTGAAAAGTTCTTGCCAGACAGATATGTTGAAGGAATCTGTCCTGTTTGTGGTGCAGAAGCAAGAGGAGACCACTGTGAAGTTTGTGGAAGAGCTTTGGACCCTATTGAACTTCTTGAACCTAAATGTTTGACCTGTGGAAGCACTCCAGTCATTCGTGACAGTACACAGTACTTCTTTAAATTAAGTCATTTCCAAAAGCCTCTTGAAGAATACATAAGCACAAATCCATACTTGCCTCCAAATGTAAGGAACTATGCGCAAAACTGGTTGAAGGAAGGTCTTCAAGACTGGATCATGACCCGTGACATGAAATGGGGTATTCCAGTTCCTTTGGAAGGTGCAGAAGGCAAGGTTATTTACGTATGGGGAGAAGCATTCATTGGTTATATGTCCTCTGCTGCAGCTTGGTCTAAAAGAACAGGCATTCCATGGGAAGACTATTGGAACGGTCATGTGGTTCATTTCATCGGTAAGGATATCATTTACCACCACTCATTGTTCTGGCCTGCTATGTTGCTTGGACGTGACTGCAAATTACCTGATGACATCTTTGCAGGAGAATTCTTATCTCTTGAAGGCAGAAAAATGTCCACCAGTAAAAACTGGGTTGTTTGGGTAGCAGACTTCGTAAAAGACTTTGATTCAGATTTACTCAGATATTATCTTACAATCAACGCTCCTTTGAATAAGGACACAGACTTCTCTTGGGTTGAATTCCAAAGAAGAGTAAACGATGAATTGGCAGATGTAATCGGTAACTTCCTCCACAGAACATTCAATTTCACCAAGAAGTTCTTTGACGGTAAAGTGCCGGAATATAAGAATCCAAGTGAAGCTGATTTGGAATTTGAACAACAAATCAAGGAATTGCCGGATAAGGTAGGAGAATTGATTTCTGAGATGAAATTCAGAGAAGGTTTAGTTGAAATCATATTGACTGCCAAAAAGGGTAACAAATACTTCAATGATCAAGAGCCATGGAAAGCTGTAAAAGAAGATATGGAAAAGGCTTCAAACTGCTTATACTTATCCAATCAATTATGTAAGGCAATGGCAGTACTCTTAAAACCTTATATTCCAAATAATGCA
>CAJOMK010000041.1 GCA_905235495.1 uncultured Methanobrevibacter sp. | reverse complement strand
TTCCTTGACTATGGTAAGGCCTGCTGTCACATCATCGCTGGCATTTTTTTCTTCCATGCTCGCATTTTTTGCGACTTCCTGAGGGGAATCCTCTGGAGTGTCATTTGCAATTTCTGTACCATTGTCGCTGTTGTCATCATCTGAGGTGGAGTTAAATGCAAAGATTCCTCCAACTGCAAGGATGATTGCGATAACAAGCACAATAATTGCGATATCTTTGGTATCCATGGTTAATTATTGAACTTACTTAATATTTAAAATCATCTGCTACTCTTCAACCATAATCATCTTGCCTGTTGATGGGTCCTTATAAACCTTGCCCATTTCAGTATAACCCTTTCCTGAAGAATTGCTTGTGTCAGGGGTTTCATTTAATTCTTGACCTTCGTTAACTTCAGTGGCCTGCTGCATGGTCTCTTGGGTTGGTTTGTCTGAATCTGTTACTATCGCTTGCATGTTCCAGCTGATAACAAGAAATATCAGAAATCCAACCGCAATGACAAGCATAGCATCTACAAGATTGGATGTTCCGGCCATCGGATCTTCTTCAGCTTGTGAAAACATTGCTCTTCTTGGTTTTCTTACCATATTGCAACCTCATAAATGATCTAATTTATCAATCAATGCATCTATCAACACATCTAAATTGGTCAGATACTCTTCATACCAACTGCGCCTTACTTTAGATACAAAATAAGCCACAGCACCTGAACCTATTCCGACAACTGTAGTATCGAATGCAACGATTATTGAATTTGCGAGAGTGTTGATATCTCCCGCTCCAAGAGCTGCAAGTCCTGGCCCCATTGGAATCAATGTACCCATCAATCCTAATGTAGGTCCGATACGTGTGATGATGTCGCTTCTGCTTAGGGATTTTTGAAATCCTTCTTCTTCTGATGCGATTAATTTACGAGCAAGGGCTTGTCTCGCCTCTTTTGTAAGCCTGTTTGCTCTTATGACTTTCATTAAAACCAGTTTTTGTGATTTTGGAATTCTTGCATTCTCAACAATCTGCTTGACTTCGTCCAGTGATTGTGCATCACTAATATTGAACACCAATTTTTCTATTTTATTCACTGATACTTTTACCCTGGAAGTATACTCGGATATCAATCCGCCAAGCATTATTATGGAGATAAGTGCAAATATTAAAAGCAAAACCACCACTGGAATCTGCAGTCCCTGTGAGATTGCATTGAGGGAGGAAGTTAGGTATTCGCTTCCTGGAACTGTTGTAACCATATATTATTCACCTATGTTAAATGACTTCTATTTCTTGATATCGCGATTCCAATTATGATTACAGCAACGACTAAAATAACAAAATTCGCTAAGTTATCCATTGATGCAATTGCTATTGGATCCATGGTATTTGAAAGGATTTCTGTAATGTTTGGCAGGAACAAGGCTGATATTAAATAATACAAACCTAAAAAGAACATGAAATTACCTAATATAATAGGGTATGGCTTGTCAAGAAAGGTTTTGACGAATATATTAGATAAAAAATAGGTCATGACTATTGTTCCAACAAGTGCAAGTGATACAAAGAAACTCAAGTAAGTGGCTCCCAATCCTATTGTCGGAGCAACCAGAAGCACACTGACAATAATCGAACCAAAACAGCATGGGCATGGAGCGACAATCGCCATTGCTGTTGCAGTTGATGTGTTCCTTTCATGAACCTTGTATTCCCTTATTGTAAAAATGCCTGCTAAAATCATTATCAGAGCCATTAAAAGGAAGAATTCGAAGTTATAAGCATAAATCCAATTTGTAATCTCTTCTGTAAAAAATGAACTAATCCATGATAATGCTAGAATTCCTCCACCATAGCCAAGAGATACTCCTAGCAAATATTTTTTTGAAAAATTGGCAAGTCCTACTGCCAGACCTAGTTTTATTCCAAAAATCAGGACAGCTGCAAGAATTCCCAATTGCCATAATGTTGATATAACATCCATATTCATCACTTAATCTTTTAAACTTTCAAAAAAGTGCTATTTTTTATAGTGCTTTTTTCAAAATTTTAATTATTTGATTTTCAATCTTAAAATAGAATTCTTTAATTTTTTTAGTTGTCTTTTTGTTTTTTTTAAGTTTAAAATTTAATTTTTTTTAGTTGTCTTTTTGTTTTTTTTTAAGTTCATAATTTCTTGCTTTTTTTAAGGTTTAAAAAAAATTAAAAAAAGAAGGTGAAAACCTTCTAATCTTTAAAATTATAATCAAAGTCGAAATCAACGACTTCAGTTTTTTCATCGTCTTTATTTCTAAGATAGCCTGCAGCGATAATAGCCACTAAAATCAAAACGGCTAATACTGCCACTATTGACATTCCAGTTTCTGATGCGGATTTTGAAACAACGGGATTTATTTCATGTGCCTTCTTGCCATCCAGTGAAGATTGACCTGTTTCTCCAGCACCATTGTCTCCGCCAGCAATATCTGAACTTGCACCTGCATCGCTTATTCCCACGCTTGCTGTTGAGTCGGAATTTCCGGAGGAAGCGGTTTGCTTGGATCCTGATGCCTCTGAATCGGTTTTTATTGTTGATGTAGCATTTGAGCCTTCTTGAGGATTTGGACTTGTTGCCTCCTCTTGGCTTTGACTTGAATCTGTATTTGGATTGGTTAAAAATACAGGATTCTGGGTAGCTTGGTATAATTCAGGCAATAATTTTGCTAAAATATCAGGATTCACATAATTGATTGCCCATTGCATCATAGCGATGTTTCCACAGCTGCAGTCACAACATGCAACACCGTTTTGAACTGTCGCCTTAGCCCATGTATTTGCAATGTCTCTTATAGTGGCATCATCCGCATTCCAGTATCCTTCCTGAATAGCTGTAAGCATTGTGCCTGACATTGAAATCAGGGAGTATGCATTATTTCCTGACTGGAGCCACTCTTTTACTCCTAAGCCGTATTTGTCGCTGTAATAGGTGTCGTAAACCCTCTTCCATGTTGCATCACTTACTGCTGAAGGACGGGTTACCTGCCAGCCGAACAAATTGCTTACAAATTTGTTTGAAATATATCTGGCTCCGCTGTATCCTTCATCCATCATGCCCTTGATCCATTCAGGATTGTCATATCTGGATGCGATTTCAGTATACATCACTTCTTCCAGAGAGGAAACATATGGATTGAATTTATCTGCATACATTAGAATATTCATTTTCGGAGTCTTTCCGGAAATTTTCGCAACAGTCATGGACAAACCTCCCCAGTAATCGAAGAAGTCATCGTTATCTAGCACTCCGTACTGATTAGTATTTCGGCTTGCAACAATTGTGTCTGAATTTAAAAGAGCTCTTAGGAATACTAAAGGATTGGTATCTCCCCAATAGTTTTTAGAGTACATATTACCCATCCTTCCAAGGTAGAACTCTGATAATTCATCCGTATCGTTCCAAGTCCATGACATTTGAACGAGTTTTGATATTCCCGCACCATAATCTCCGTTTGGAGGTGCGAAAATTCTAGTAATCGCACATTCTCCTGCATAAGTGGCATTATAACCTTGCTCTAAATAGAATAATGTGTCTTCAATCCAATGTTGAGCCACATAATTGTCTTCCAGAGATTCATTTGATGCTGATTGGTAATTGATTCCTTCCATTATTGCTACAAGGGCTTCCTTTATTTGAGCGCCGTATGGAGAGTTGATTAAAGTATTGTTTCTGATGATTGTCAAATATGATCTTGCAAGAGCCATTCTGTAGGCATTATCTAACAATAATGCCTGTGAAGAATATAAGTCTCTAAACAAACCGCTTGTAATGACAGTCACATCAATTCTTTTCTTATCCCAGCCATCAGGCCTTACCAAATCATCAAGTGGAATCACTTCAGGGTATGCCTCCACCTTAACTCCTGTTGAGTATCCTTCATCGTCAACACCTGCAGATAGGGAATTGTGCCAAACCGGTTTGAAGCCTAATAGCTGAAGTACGACTGAAACTAAAGCTCCATCATCTCTAGCTGTTTCAACACACCAGATTCCCATGATAATCTTTTCAGTAGTATCATTCAAATCAGCCAGGGTTAGAAGAGCCAGTATTTTTGCATAATTGAATGCTTCTTGTGTTGGAAGCTCAGCTGATTGGTCTTGGAACATATTGGCTCCGGTAGGCAGGAGCTTTGGATTGGCAATAAGATCTCCTCCAGCTCCAACTTGTATGTATTCTCCATTCAGGCCTTTGATCATTGATTGCAATTCAGTTTCCACACTTGAATTAATTAGCTCGATGTATTCTTTTGCCTTGTTCAAACATGCCAAAAGTTGATCGGAGTTAATGTTCAAGGTGTTGTAAACGGATGAACTGTCCCAATAGATCAAAGCCGTGCATATGTCATAGGATTTGTTCATGATAAACTCCCGTTCAAAGGCATTGAGATTGGAATACTCCCTTGAGTAGTAATGGAGAGACAGTACTTTGAACATGTTGACTGACTCTCCGCTTGAAGTTTCAAAGTTTTTGGATGTCATTGCACTAACAGTTGAGGCGAGGTCATGTTCTGACCAGGTTTGACCGATTGCATGCAGGCCTAAAGGATACAATGTGTCCTGAAGGTCTTTTAAAAACTTATCAGTGTATTTGACGATATCGTCATTTGACAATGATTTTGTTTGATTCTCATCAAGTCCGAAGCTTGGATAGTAAAGGTTATCGATAATTATTGTTCGTAACTCGCCAGCCAGGACTTCTTTTAGAGCTGCATTGCTTGTATTTTCATATTCTTCAACTAGTTGTGCCGCGTGAGTCAGGTTTCCATACAGATGAGTGTAGGACATTGGAGATGTCAGATGTGAAATCATCACTGCAAATCCTCGTCTCTTGGCTTGTATCGCTTCACCCAAACCATCTGTGATGTAGAAGTAAAGCTGGGGAACATCTCCGACAACTATTGATCCATAGTCGTTGTGAGACAATAATATTTCTTTTCCAGGTAGCCATTCATGTGTGCCGTGTCTTCCAACGAATATCATGGCATTAGGGTAATATGTTTGCATATAATAGTATGCTGCAAGATACTGATGGGTTGGAGCAACGGCAGTACAGTGATAAAGGTTTTCTATATCTGCTTCCCATCCTCTTTGAGGTTCAGGTGCAACAAAGACATTTCCGAAGGTAAGTCCTGGAATTACAAAGTAATCGGTTCCATTGCGGTTAACCATCATGATATTTCCAGGTGCAGAGCCCCATCCGTTCAAACCGGAGATATTGAGTGATTTAAACTCAGCGTAATATTTTTCAAAGGTTTCAAAATCTTTGTCCAGACCGCTTTTAGCATAGGCTTTCAAGCTTGCGGTAATGAGTTTTAAAACATTTGTCGCATCTTCGCTGTTTTCCGGCAGAAGAGCAGCTATCTGATTGTACCAGTCATCGATTGAATCGCCGATTGTAACGGTATAATTAAGTTCAACAGCTCTTTTTGTAAGCTCTGCAATATATGCTACCGGACCTTCTGTTACTTGAAGTTTGACGATGTCATCCAATGAGTCGAACCAGTCAGTATACTCTTTAACTGGAAGGAGTGTTACTCCGCTTTGGTTTGCAAGTTTTTCAAGTTCTCCTGGAGCCCAGTTAGCAACATTGATTCCGCATTTAATCATTGCGTTTTCAAGCTCGCTTACATTTTCAGGCAAGTCTCCAACTTCATATCCACATGCTTTCAACGCATAAAGCATGTTATAAATGCTTGTAATTGAATCGAGATAGCTTGAACCGATGTTCTGTTTTCCTGGAGGATAGTTGTAATAAATTATTGATATCTCTTTTTCTTCGTTCAATAAGTATTGCAAATCCACCCAGGAATCGATTCTGTCATTCAATAGTTCGATGTTTTTCATATGGGGAACATAGCCTTTTATGCAAGCGCCGGTATAATTGGAGATAACATCATCAGCTCCTCCGACGAATGTGGCATCGAAAATTCCCTGGGTCTCAGCAATTGACACATGCCACCATTTGTCAGACCTTGTGGTTGTAAGGCCTGATGAACTAAGTTCCCAGTATTCGTTTGAAACATAATCAGAATGCACGGCTCTAAATACTGGCACGCTTGCGTTCTCAAAGAAATGGGTCGTGTTTGCAAATGCTTCTCCTCCAACTCCATATGCAACCATTGATATTATTGCATCAACGGAAAACTCATATGATGAAGAGTTCTTCAGGAAATCATCTATGCTTGGAGCATTTGTAAAGCAATCTACCATTACCTGCAATTGATCTTTTGTGCCTCCTGCTGCAAATACGGGAATTACATTATAACCTTTTGACTCCAGATCCTCAATTATTGCATAGCATGGCTGCAATTGCTGGGAATAAATGTACATGGTACTTTCAAGCACTCCAATTGTTCTTGTCTTGGATGGGTCGAAGTATTTGTCCATGTAATCTTGAAGGGAGTACCAGTTGTCCCTGTAGATTCCATACTGCTGCTCTTTTGTGTAAGCAGGTTCTTCATATTGGATATTGCGGCCCAGGTAATTAAGGATGTACAATATCTGGTTTTTCATGTTGTCTTTATTGTTGATTGCCTTGTAAAGGACCAATTTGTTAAAAAATGGATTGAATCCAGCACCATCCCCATTTGCAATGTAGTTGTTGATATCTTCATAGGAAGTTCCACGTTTTGTTTGAGTAAAATAGCTGATAATCTCATCATTTGTGTAGTCACCAAATATTTTAACATTATTTATTGTATTGTTCCTAATCAGGTTCATGGAACTTGAAGTGTCATTTAACTTGCTTGTAGGAGGTTCTAAAATCAGGAATAATGATTTGTTTGACAGATTAGGATATTTGCCGAGCAAGCTTGTCAGGACGGAATCAACATCAGTGCTGATCCATTCTCCTATGAATGCATCGCTTGAGTCTACTAAACCGTATAACTCCTCTTCATCCATTGTTTTAACTTGGTCTCCGCTTCTAACAATCAAAGTGACATTTTCTAGTCCGTCATCTATCAAATCACGTGATGCAGAATCGAGTATGTTTGTTCCTGGTGAATCACTGATTAAAAAGATGGTTGTAGAACTATTATCTGAGTCTAAATTAGAATCAGAGATAAAATCTTCAGTACTATTGATGTCTTCTGCATTAACTGCAGATATTGTTAAAATTAACAATAGAATCAATATTGTTGAAAATTTAAACATGTTTTGATTTCTCATTAATTTAAACCTCGAATAGTTTGATAATAAAAAAATTATTATCTATAATAAATTTTATATATTGCTATTAATAAAATTTATCAAAGTATTACTATTTTGACTTAAAATTAGAAAAAGTATTACTATTTTGTTTAAAAAAATTAAAATTATTACTATTTCTGTTTATTTTTGATTAAAGTATTACTGATTATTGAAAAATCACTATTTTTTTCAAATCAACAAAGTTTTTGAAAGAGCCATTTTTTCTTATTTTCAAATTTTTTGATATTTTTTTAAAAAATTTAAAAGAAGGATATGTTTTTTTCAATGATTTTGTAATAAAAAAATGATAGGTAAAATGTGTGGGTTTTTTAGTTTTGAAAAAAAGAAAAAAAAGATAAGAGAATTAATCCTTATCTTTTAACAGTAATTTTTTTGCTTACAACATCTTTTCTATAGCTAACTTTATATTTGTATTTTCTACCTGCTTTAAGTTTTTTAAGAACTTTTTTGGTAATTTTGAAAGTTGCTATGCCTTTTTTGTTGGTTTTTGCAGTGTATTTTTTACCTTTGAATTTTAAAGTGACTTTTTTGCCTTTGACATATTTCTTGTTGACTTTTTTCAAAGTTACTTTTATTTTAAGCTTTTTAGCGGATTTTTTCACTTTTAAATTCTTAGCTTTTACAATTGATTTGATTTTAACTTTGTTGCTTGCTTTGACGCCATTATAAGATGCGGTAATGGTGTATTTAGCGGATTTTGGTTTTGCAGAATTAGGAATTGCAAAGTATGCGTATCCTTTTGAATCGGTTTTGACTTGTTTGGTTGCGCCATTAAATGAAATTGTTACATATTTGCCTGATACTGCTTGTCCATCCAAAGTCACTAGCACTGCATATTTGGTTCCTGCTGTGTAGAGCATGGTGATATTGCCAGCTTTTAAAACTGGTTTTGGTACATTTATAGTCACAGTTTTAGTAATTGAAGGATATTTGTCATCACCAGAATAAACTACGCTGATAGCATGTGCTCCGCTTGAAAGTTCAGAAGATTTGACGCTGAAGCTTCCATTGATAAGTTGAGATTCAATAGATTTTGCATCGTCGATGTAAATTGTTATGTTTCCCTTTGCATCGCTTGGAAGGCTTGCTGTAATATCCGCTTGTGTGGAACCTTTTGCACGCTCGATGCTGATTGCATCACTTGATATATATTCAATTACAAACATTTGTTGCAATGCTGTTATAATGCCTCCAGTTGCAATAAATGTCATTGTATTTTTAGTTTTCATCAAGTCGGTCACATCGTAATTTACCATATCTGAGGAGTATGAATCTCCACTCCAGACATTAGAATATGTTTTGTCATTGAATACAAGATCCCCTCTTCCAGCTTGAGCGCCAGCACCAAAGACATACCATTGTTACTGTTTGATCGAAATCAAATGAGGTGGTTACATTTACAGGTCTTTGAGCGGTATTGTAACTTGAATAGGTTAAAGTGTCCGCTCCGTTTAATATGCTTATCTGTTTTAAGGTTTCAGAACCTGTAGTATTGTAGAATGCAATTAATGTTGCAGGGTATACTGCTCCGGATGCTGATCTGGAGGTGTATAAAGTGTTGTCTCCATCTTTTAACAAATCGGATACGTCATAGATTAAAAGACCGTATCTGGAAGCTGAACCTAAATTTGGCTGGTCTCTGTATTTTCCAACTATTTTACTGCTAATATCTTCACCGTTAAACCTTATGTCGTCGAATGTCAGGAAGTCATTGCCTGTTGAATCATAGCAGTATGCCAGGTAAAGCAGTCCTCCTACAAATGTTGAATTCTCACCTAGAGTTAATGGAATGACTGCAGTGGTGTTTTTTGCACCGCTAGCATAAACGCTGTCTCCATTTGAGATTATCACATCCCCTGTGATTATGGTATTGTAATCGAATTTAACATCGCTCATGTCAGGTGATTGGTCTTTAGAGAAGTATCCATTGAATCTGACTTTTGCAGTAGTTTCAGCTGAGCCGATTAAAATGTTTCCATAGTATACCTCAACGACATAATTCACTACAGTATTATTTTCTGTGTTAAACCATGTGGAGTCGTCCATTGTTCTGATTGTCGGGTCGATTATCAATACATTTGAAGCAGTAGGAGTTAAATGGGCAGTGGTATTTGCAATGGATGTGCCATTTGCATATAATACGACTGTGTAATCTCCTTCTTCACTTGCACTGATAGAAGAGGTTATGGTGTTTTCAAAGCCTGGATATATGACATTTCCTTGAGATGCAGTATTATATTCTGATTTAATGGATGCAATATCTGCAGTTGGAGTTTCTTCCAATGTCAGAACAGCCAAAGTGTTTTTAATGGACCTGCCGTATGCACCTTGTCCAGCACTATATCCGACTACCGCATTTTGTCCTGCTTTATAAAATTCAGAAACATCCCATATATGATATTTGTAGTATGAATTTGATTCTATTGCATCACCGAGTAATATTTCATTATTAAATGTGTATGTTGCATCAGTACCTGATAAAATAACATTTTTCAATGTGGCTTTACCATACTTTTCATCGATAGAAGATGTGTCAAAACTGGTGACTAAAGTATCGGTTGAGTATGTTTGGCCGGCATTGATCCAATAATTGATTACATCGCTGTCGCCGTCGTCATAAGCAACAATGAGTCCTAACCATTTAATTCTTCCATCAAAACTTTTTCCTTCTATTGCTGATGTGTCTATGTTGAATTTTATGGTTGTGCCATTTAAAGCTTTAACAGTATCTGTTATATCATAATGCAATTCATAATCTGAATAAACTTTATTGGTGTGATCATTAATTATATAAATAGTTCCATCAGTACTTCCTTCTGCAGAATTTAAATCTTCAGATGCAAAATTCTCATCATTTATTTTTATATCTGCATGTGCGGCATATGTTGGCTGTGCACTGCCTGAATAAATGTTGACATATAAATTTGCAGATTTCACATCCGCTTCTCCAGGGACGGTGTAATTAAACTCTCCGGATGTAGCCCAAGGACTTGATGTGCTCACATCCACTCCCCCTGAAACCGTGCCTTGGTCAATTGTAGCCATGTTGTCTGTATCATCGGCCAATATTGCATCGCCGCTATCAGCATTTGACACTATGGTATCATCATTATCTGCAGCTGATATGCAACTTAGGGAAGCAATGACCATGAAAATCAGACAAAGCATTAATATCTTTGAATTATTTTTCATTTTTAATCCCATTTCAAGTAGTATGCTTTATTGTTCAGAAATTATTAAATAAAACATCTATTTGATTATAGTAGTAATACTAATATATATGTATTTATTACTTAATTTCTTAAAATGATGAAAAAGTAATACTTGATAAAATTTCAAAACATGTTAAAATCAAGTAGAGAGTATTGTTTTTTAAAAAAGAAGACCAATTATTATAAAATAATAAAAAAAAGAAAAGGTATTACCATTAATGATATGGCACCTAATTTTAAAATTTAAATCATTAAATCAATGGAGTGATTTTCCTTAAAATCAAGGTTTTTAAAGTAAGGCATGTGGATTACGCGGTCTTCATAAACCAATGCGGATCCAGTTCCATGCTTGTTGGAAAACCTTACATTGTCTCCAAGCCCTTCTCCTTCGGACCTTTCGAATTTGGATTTGGAAATGTCTTCG
>CAJOMK010000040.1 GCA_905235495.1 uncultured Methanobrevibacter sp. | reverse complement strand
TTGATGAAGAGCTAAGATTGAAGATTGATCCTAACTGGTACGGTGTAAATGCACTTAGGACTTGGAATAATGAAAGTGGAATTGTAGGTGTCGGTACAATGTGTCCTAGAATCAAGACAACCACAATCAAATTCCCAGAAATAGTCTGTACAAGTCCGGGAACCTATACCATCAGCTTCTATAAGGACGGGGTATTGGACACCAATCTTGCAAGCTTCGATATCTATGCAACATTGAACAGAAAATCAGATAAACAGACTGAAGTCCATTTCATTGTAGTCAATGGAACAGGAACATTCACTTTTGACAAAATGAACTATTTAGATGAAGATAATGTCATTGAGATTTCAGTCGGATCTTTGATAAATGTTGTTGATAGACTTTACACTGTGATTTACACCCATAATGTTACAGAAGCTGAAATACCTATTTGAATAATTAAATAATTTAAATAATTTTAAAAATTAAAATAATTTAAATAAAAAAGTTTTTACTTTTTTATTTTTATTTTTTTTAAAAACTGATGATTCTAAAAATCAAAAAATTAGTAAAAGTAAATAAAATAAAAGTAAAAAAAGAATCTAAAAAAAGAATTTAAAAAAAATTAAATTTAACTATATCTATAAATAAAAAATTAACTATTTTTGAAAAATAATCAAATAATGAGATTTTCCTTGAGGAATATCCTCACCACAATCAGGACTTAATGAGAACAAGTTCATCCCATGTTCCTTAAAGACTTCTTCCAAATCTTCTGGACTACATCTTACAGTAATAGGAGGGCCATGTTTCGCTTCCTGCTTTTTATAATCCATGATAGCTATCTTTCCACCTGGCTTAAGAATTCTCTTTAGCTCTTCAATAGCTTCATCCATTCTTCTAGTTGCCTTGAATCCATGCCATACATTGATAAGTAGAATCATATCCACAACATCATCATCCAAATCAATATAATCTGGAATATCAGCACAAATTGGAATCAGATTATCATAACCCTTTTCATCTGCAGCCTTCTGAAGGTCTTCAATTGAAGGTTCGTAAATATCCACACCATAGATAATGGCATCATCATCTAGAATCTGGACAGCTTCAAGTGCTACATGTCCATCTCCACATCCTGCATCCATAAAAACTTCATTTCCTTCAAGGCCTAATTCCATAATAATATCATGAGCATTCAAAAATGACTCGCTTGACCTACCTTGAATGCGATGTCCATTCGCAGGTAGCATGCCTGTTTTATTTACCACAAATAATCACCATTTAAATTAATAAGTTAATGTAAAACTTATCGAATAATTAATCGTTTATTCAATTAAACGAATGAGAAAATCAAACCCTTTATTATTCCTCAATTATCTCATAGTATGCCCCTTCAGCACATGGTATACATACCGGTTTTCCACCACGGTTCAAGTGGCGACCATCAGTAATCTTTTCACCACATACTGAACAGTAAGTACTTGTGTGTGGTTTACCAGGCATTTGAGAAGGCTTTAACTCAACATGAACCTTTTCGACACTGAATAATTCTTCAGCAGGAGTTCTTTTGAATCTTTCAATCATTTCATCTCTGGTTTCCCTGACTTTTTCCTGTTTGTTTGCATCAGCATCTGCTACCCGGATAGCTTCACCGGTATCCATATTATAGAATGTTACTGCAAACTTACCATAGTACATCTGCTTGAGAGATCTTTTTCCCATGGTACATTTGGTAACTGATTGAACTGCATCTGCCATGCATCTGTCAATCTCCAAGAATACAATAAGGTTTTTATGATGTTTGTTCAATTCAAAACCCATCAATTCCATACCATACATTGCAAGTTTGGTACCAATAGCTATTCCACCACAGACTTCTCCGTGAAATTCCTTAGCTTTTGCCAATTGCTCTTCATAATCTTCAACGCTTACCATTTTTACACATTTAAATTTATTTTCTGAAATTTTATAATTATATTAATATTAATCTTTTAAGATTAAAAATTTTTAATTCTATTTTCACCATTTTAATAAATAATTAATCCTTTGAATACTTCTTTGAATAATCACTTAGAACCAATTCCAAATTAGTCCTTTGAGGAACACAAATTTTTCTATTTTCCTCCAATTCAACGAGCTTTACATCAATTCCATATGCCTTTTTCAAGTTTTCTTCAGTTAAAACCTCTTCAGGAAATCCGAAATCAAGGAATGATTTGTCTTTCATGATTGCCACCTTAGTTGCTGCCAAAAATGCATGGTCAGGATAATGTGAAGACATTATGACTGCAAGGCCAAGTTTAGATAGCTGTTCAATTATTTCAAGAAGCTTTATCTGATTTCCAAAGTCCAAATGATTTGTCGGCTCATCCAATATAAGCAAATCAGGCTCTTGAGCCAAAACCCTTGCGAGGAATACTAATTGTCTTTCCCCACCACTTAGATTAGTATAACTTTTATCCTTCAAATCTTCAATTCCAAGAGTCTTAAGTGCATTGATGGCTATTTCCTTATCTTCATCTCTCGGAGAAGCTGTTAGGTTAATATAAGGAGACCTGCCCATCAAAACAACATCAAAGACGCTGAAAGGAAAAGATGGTACATGCCCTTGTGGAATATATCCAACTATCTTTGCAATGTCATTGAATGATAACTTGTTGATGTCTTTGCCGTTTAGCAAAACATCCCCTGTATTGACCTTATGCAGACCATTTAAGGTTTTAATCAATGTTGTCTTTCCTGTTCCATTCGGTCCTAAAATGCATAGGACATCTCCTTCATCTATTGAAAAACTTATGTTTTCAAATACTGTTGGAGAATCCTTGTCATAGGAAAATGACACATCATTAACTTCTACTAATTTCACCATAGATAACCTCACACATTTAATTCCACTCAGAATAACCTCTTCTAAGCAAGTAAAGGAATATCGGAACACCGATTACTGCAGTTAAAATACCTATAGGGATTTCAATTGAAATGAAAGTTCTTGAAATGTTGTCGATAAGCAGCAAAAAGCTTGCACCAATGCTTAATGAAACTGGAAGAAGAATCTTATGATCCGGCCCAACAATAATACGAGTCATATGAGGTACGACAAGTCCAATCCATCCGATGATTCCACTTATGGAAACTGCTGCAGAAGTCACTAATGTACAAGCCACAATAACAATGAATCTTAATTTGCCGGGATCTAATCCAAGGGATTGGGCTTCCTCATCACCCATTGACAAAACATTCAAATGCCACCTCAAAATCATTATGACGCTTACTCCAATGAGCAACGGAATGATGACCATTGACAACTTATTAAAATTAACTGAGGATAAGCTACCCATAAGCCAATATGTTATTTGAGGCAACTTATCATAAGGGTCTGCCATGAATTTGGTTCCTGAAATCAATGCATTGAAGAATGCAGAAACTGCAGTACCTGAAAGCACAAGTAGCAATATTCCTCCTGCACGATAGGATTTTGAAATTATATATGTTATTGATACTGATATTATTCCAAATAAAAATGCTGACAATTGTATCAATGCATTTCCCATATTAACTAAAATAGCAATAGCTGCACCGAAACCTGCTCCTGCAGACACACCTAACAAATCTGGAGATACAAGAGGGTTTTTGAATATTCCCTGAAAAGAGGCTCCAGCAAGAGATAGGCAAGCTCCAACAAGCAAAGCAGCTATGATACGAGGTAATCTGATAGTAAAAACTATTGAATTGATTTCCGGAGATACTGCTAAAGATGGAAAGATAGGACTAAGAATGGTCTTTACAACATCTATAGGAGCTACCGGATATCTGCCTAACATGAATGATATAAAGAATAAAAACACAGGCAGTGCAATCAATAGCAGATAGATAATCAAATTATCAAAACTAAAAGAAGAATTTTCACTCATTATACAAACCCTTTAAACTTTTTCAAAACATCTAATTATAAGTCTGATTCCTTAAGGCCAGAAGAAATTAGAATATCCTTTGCCTCATCATCACTTAAATCATAATGATAGAAATTGCTGTAGAACTCTTTTGTAGCGTCCACCATATTAATATTGGAGTATTTATCTGGATAGATTACCTTAGCAGTCCAAGGAACACCTATGATTATATTCGCACCAGGAGGTCTGTCAAACCATTTAAATGGAGACTGTGGTGAAATATAAACCTTATGGTCTTTAACTGCCTTTACATTTGCCCATTTTGAATCTGAATAGACCTTATTATAGAAGTCCTCATCAGTAGCTATGATCACATCAGGATTCCAGGACATGACTTGCTCGATTGAAACTGTCAATTCCCCTCCACTGTTTCTAACTTCAGTATCAGCCACATTCTTTCCACCAACCAAATTGATCAATTGGCCATGGGAATTGCCGCTTGCATAAGTGGATAGTCCATCCTCACCAGACGCATAATAAACAGATTTCCTTTCTGATTCTGGAATGGAATCTGCAGTTTTTTGAACTTCTGATAAGTATTTGTCATTGAAGTCAATCAACTGACTTGCCTTATCTTCAGCACCTAAAATCTTTCCCATAAACTCTATTGTAGAATCAATTTTAGTCACATTGGTATTGTCAGTGACGGCAACGACAGGCAATGAACCGAATTTCTCTTGACTTTCATCAACAGTGGATAGGTCAACACCCATTCCCTCATCAACGGATTCAACTACAAAATTAGGCTCTGATGCAATGAATTCCTCATAGTTACCATCTTGACTTCCAAACCATCCACCAATTACTGGAAACTTGTCCTTGTATTGATCTGGAACATATTTAAGTTCCTCATCAGTCCATTGGAAGTTAACACCTGCCAATTTGTCAGGAGCCAACATATACATGATTGTAGTCATTGGAGGGCTTGTAGCAACTACCCTACTAACATCACTTGGAATATTCACTGTCCTATTAGCCATATCAGTAATGGTCTGATTGCCAGATGATGTGACTGAAGAAGGAGAAGCAAATAAACTAATAGCTACACCACATGCTATTAAGGCAATTAAGATAACTAATATTATTTTGGTTTTCTTTTCCATATTATCACCTATAAACTATATATAACATGAAATATTTTTCATATCAATTATATAAATACTTTTCTAAAATATTTATAATAAGGTAAAATATTTATAGTAAGGTTTATTTTAATAATATAAGCTAAATAGGGCTTAAACGATTAAGAAAAATAGTTCATAAGGAAGAAATATTAAATAAAAACATCAATATGCCTATATATCGAATATAAACTAAATTTATAACAGTTAATAAAATTAGTATGAAATGAAAAAATAAAATCGAAAGAAAAACCTGAATAAAAAAAAGTAAGTAAAAAAAACTAAAAAAATATATGGAAATTAAAATCCAAATTAAAAAAAAAAAAAAGTTTTTGATTTATTCTAAAACGGTATGTCTATTCTTTAAATCCTCTTCGGTTTTTCCCATAGTTTCCATAAGTTCAGAAACCAAACCATCAAGGAATACTAAGGAAGTTAATTCAAAAGCAGTACCTAAAGGAGTTAAAGAAGTATAATTTCCTTTAATTTGTCTTTTAAGATAATTTTCATCATCCACTTCCACTTTTGTTCTACCTTTAACACAAATAAGACCCTCTGCTAATTGACCTAAACTGCTTTCTGGATAGGAAGTCAATGCTAAAACTTTTGCACCTCTATTTTTGGAGATTTTAGCTGCAGTTACAATAGTATTGGTTTCTCCAGATCCAGAAATAGCTAAAATACAATCTCCTGCATTAATAGCTGGAGAAATGGTTTCACCTACAACATAAGAACTTAAACCTAAGTGCATTAATCTCATAGCAAATGCCTTAGCTGCAAGTCCAGATCTACCTGCACCAGTAACAAAAATATTATCTGCAGTGGTAATAATTTCAATAAAATTAGATATATCTTCTTCATTCAAGTATTGCTCTGCATCATGAATGTTGTCTAAAATTGCTTCAATTGCGGATATCATATATTCCATTTAAATCTCTACCTAAAACTCAATAATAATATTATATTTTTTTAAATATTTAAAATTATTTAAATGACTTAAAATATAAATAAGAATATTAATAGTATAAATTCAAGAGGGATTTGATGCCAAATAAAAATAATGAAAATCAGGGAGAAATGATGAAAGAAGAAAAAAATATCATCAAACCTGAGATTGGGATAGAAATAGAAGGAAATTCATTCAACTATAAATTCTTTGAAACATTGGAATCACTATCAAAAACATATTCTCAAAGAAAGACAGCTAAAGAATTGAAGGTTTCCCATTCTGTATTGAACAGAAGAATCAAAAATGCTGAAGATAAGCTTGGGAAGAAACTGGTGATTACAGTAGGTTCCGGCTCTGAATTAAGCCCTAAAGGATATGAACTCTTGGACATTTACTACAAATATAAAAACAGATTAGATGATAGGCCAGAGATTATAATCGCGGGAGGACATATCATTACAGGTCTGCTTCAAGCAATCAGCTATGACCTGCCATTTAAGACACTGATCTATAGTAGCGATGACGAAAGTGCATACGAACTTGCAAAACAAGATTTGATAGACATTTTAGCATTAGACGACCCTTTACTTGCTTTTGAAAATGATTTAAACTTTACAGCTATCTCTTATGACCATTTGGTCTTGATTTCCCCAAATCATGGAAAGACAATCGAAAAGATAGAGGATTTGGAAGGATTGAAATTCATTGGAGTTAAAGGAAGTGCCCAAAGGTTGGCATGGAGCACCTTAAGACAGGAAAACATTAATTTTACAATAGATAGAGAAGTGAAATCACAATTTGATGCATTCAAAATTGTTAGAAACTCTGAAGAATACTATACCTTCTTAAACGCAAGTTACTTCAATGGAAATGAAATATTGAAAAATGAAACCCGTCACGTAATAAGCTTGGTTCAAATCAATGATACAAAAGATGACATTTATAATTTGATTGAATATTTACTCTTTGATGGTCAAATAAAAATAGGAGAACAAGGATTTGTACCTATGAAACCTTGGAAAACTAGATAAAAATAAAATATTATAAAAATAAAATAGTCGTAAATTTTTTTAAAAAAAAAAAAAAAAAAAATTAAATTAAAAAAATAATAAAAAAAAGAAAGAAATAATTTTTAATACAAAACCTACTGAAAAAGTTTTGGTCTAGGTTTTGCACCCCCGAAGGGGTAGAAAAGCTGGTCTATTTAATTAAATCAGAATCAGATTGGTCTAACCATTGATTTACTATTTTTACAGCACAATAGTTACCGCACATTGTACAAGTGTCCTCTTCATCAGGAGGTCTTTCATCTCTTTTTGCACGTGCAGCTTCTGGGAACATTGAACATTCGTATTGAGCTTCCCAATCTAATCTTTTTCTTGCTTCAGCCATAGCCAAGTCTTGTGAACCGTCGATTTGACCACTTGCCAAGTCACCTGCATAAGCACCGATTCTAGTTGCAATTACACCTTCTTTTACATCTTCAGGAGATGGTAAAGCTAAGTGTTCTGCAGGAGTTACGTAACAAATGAAGTCTGCTCCAGCTTTTGCTGAAGATGCTGCACCGATTGCAGATACGATGTGGTCGTAACCAGGTGCTACATCACATACAATAGGTCCTAACATATAGAAAGGAGCGTTGGAACACATTTTCTTTTGAATCATTACATTGGTTGGAATTTCATTGATAGGAATGTGACCTGGTCCTTCAATCATACATTGCACTCCAGCATCACGAGATTTGTCAATCAATTCACCTAAAATAATCAATTCTTGGATTTGAGCCCTATCGGTAGAGTCAGCAATGGAACCTGCTCTCATACCATTTGCAAGGGAAAGAACTACATCATGTTCTTTTGCAATTTCCAAAACATAATCAAAGTTAGCATATAATGGATTTTCCTTTTCATTTTCAACAATCCAACCTGACATGAAGGATCCTCCACGAGATACGAGACCAGTTACTCTACCTTGTCTTTTAAGTCTTGTCAATGTTTCAATGTTGATACTGCTGTGAACAGCCATAAAGTCAATACCGTCTTTAGCTTGTTTTTCAATGGTATTGAACAAATCATCTTCATCCATGTAAATAACGGAACCATGTTCTTTGATACTTTCAATAGCTGCTTGATAAACAGGTACGGAACCTACAGGAAGTGGGGACATATCTAAAACTCTGTTTCTTATTACATCCAAGTCTCCACCAATACTTAATTCCATCAAACAGTCTACACCATGATCAATTGCAACTTGTGCTTTATATACTTCTTCATCGAAGTTTACGATATCAGTAGAAGTTCCTACAGTTGCGTTTACTTTTGTTCTTAATCCTGCACCGATACCAGATGCTTCAATATCTCTGTTTATATTACTTGGTATTACAATGGTAC
Source organism: uncultured Methanobrevibacter sp. (assembly GCA_905235495.1). Lineage (GTDB taxonomy): Archaea > Methanobacteriota > Methanobacteria > Methanobacteriales > Methanobacteriaceae > Methanobrevibacter. The sequence continues at coordinate 347 of CAJOMK010000040.1, read as the reverse complement.
CATTTGCAACGGATTTTAAGATAAAATCTTCGCTAACGCCTTCAATCTTAGCGACATGCTTCATTTCTTCAGTTAAAATACCCTTTTTTGCATCACTAATTTGTGTCATTCTTTCTCTCCATTTTTTGATTATGCTAGATTATTTTGAGTCTTTAATTAAAAATTAAAAATTAATAGACAAATAAAACCAATAGGTTAGAATCAATTATTTTGTATAAATTGTGTTGAAAATTTACTTTTTCAAATCAAATAGATTTTAGTAAAGTAAAGTTTATTTTAATTCTATTTAACTTGATTTTATAATTTTATTTACTGTATTTTATTCCATATAAATATATCTATTTTAT
>CAJOMK010000039.1 GCA_905235495.1 uncultured Methanobrevibacter sp. | reverse complement strand
TTTTGGAAACCCAAACTCAGACATTAAAGTAGCCTATTCAATTGGTATGCATCCATTTGAAAGCAAGGCACATAAGGCATTGTTTGATACTGTCGTAGCAAAGAACAGCTCTTTAGATTATTGTTATTATATATACAAAATCAATGTAACAAATTACGATACTGATGATGAAGGCAGAATGGACGGGCAGCTTCTTGCTCAAGAGTTTGTGGCTCCTCACGTCATCAGCAATGATTATAACCTTTTTGTAGATGTTCACAGTAATAAGGGGATGATTTCAGGAACTTATGAAGAGACCAATTTTGTCTTTGCAGTGGGAAAGGATGAAAAGTCAGATGCTTTTGTTCAAAAGATCTTAAATAAGATGCCGAATTGGTTTATTATTTCCCAAGTGACCAATCCAGCCCTCCTTACATTACTTTGCCAGTAGAACAAGCGGGAACTCCGACAGTCAACTATGAAACATATTGTTATGAACCAATCAATACAACTTATGATTTGATGGATAAGTTTGTGGATGTCGTTGATGATTTAGAATTTTAAAATTTTTTAAGTGGGATGTGTGAAAATGTATAAGAAAGATTATCCTCAAGAGCCTACAGATGAAGCGAAAGTGGATTCTTCATTATATGATGCAGAATTAATTGGAGAAAATGATTTAGGGACTGTTCATATTCATGGACCATTTGGAAATTCAGATTCCAATGTTAGAATAGCCTATTTGATTGGAATGCACCCAATGGAAAGCAAGGCTCATAGAGGATTGTTTGATACAATAGTCGAATGGGACAAAAAAGGTCTTTTAAATTATTCTTATAATATTTACAATATAAATGTGATAGGTGAACTTGATGCAGAAACAGAAGGTCGTATGGATGGACAGCTTCTTGCTCAAGAGTTTGTGGCGCCTCATATAATTGATAATGAATATGATTTCTTTGCAGATATTCATAGCAATAAAGGTTTAAAGGGGCCTGGAACTTATGCAAAGACCAATTTCATATTTGCTCCTGGATTTGATGATGATTCAAGCAATTACTTGAATATATTATTGGATGAAATTGAGGAACTTGTTTATTATGCTCCAGAGTATAGAACAAGCCCTCCTTATATTACAATTCCTGTTGTTGAAAGTGGAATTCCAACAATTGTTTATGAAACTTATTCATATGAGCCAATGGAAAAGACTTATGATTTAAGTGAAAAATTAGTTAAGGCAATTGACAATTTATAGTTTTGATTTTTTTAACTATTGCCGAAAATTTTTTATTTATTTCATCATTTTTTCCTATTTTTCACTACAAATTTTCATTTCATTATTTTAATTCTAACTATTATTAAAATATAGTTATATATAGTAAACCTATTTTTAATTAATCATTATTTCAATTTAATTAATTAAAATCAATTTTTTATTTATTATCAATACCATAATCTACATAAACTAATTAATTATCATTAAAGTAGTAAAAAATAGTAAAAAATAGTAAATAGTAAAAAAATATTTAAAAACAGTAAATTGTAAAAATATTTAAAAATAATAAATAGTAAAAAATATTTAAAAATTTAAAAAAAGTAGTTACATATTTTCCAAACATTCCATTTTTAATACTCTTGCATCATCATTTGATGGATCAAGGGCAAGCACTTTAGTAAATAATATTTCAGCTTCATCAAATTTATCAATTTCCATCAATACAACCCCTTTGTTGAGTAAGAATGAAGTGTTTCTTGGCTCTAGTTCAATAGCTCTATCATAACATTCAATTGCCTCTTCGAATCTACCAAGATCCAAAAGTGCGTTTCCTTTTCTGTTTTGTGCAGTTGCATCAATTTCAGAATCTTCTAAACATAATTCCAAAGCTTTGTCATATGACTCCAATGCCTCTTCAGACCTTTCCATGTCTGTCAATACATTTCCACGTGCATTCCAAACTTCAGGGTTGCTGTTGTCTATGGTGATAAGTTTGTCATAAACTTCCAATGCCTTATCGAATTCTGATAAAATCTCTAAAATGAATCCTCTCCAGTATAATACCACAGGATTGTCTGGGTTAGCTTTCAATGCTCCATCGCTTGCTTCAAGTGCTTCTTCAATATTGCCTGAATTAAGCATAGCTATTGCCTTATTGTTCCAAATGTATTCATTATCCCCTTCGATTTCCAATGCCTTGTCATAACATTCAATGGATTCATCGAAACGGTCAAGTCTGCTAAGATTGTCTCCTTTTTTGTTTAAAAGATAAACATCGTTAGAATCTATCTTCAATGCAGCATTATAGCATAAAACAGATTTGTCATATTTTCCTGTATCAAACAGAATATCCGCTCTTTGGGTTATCATCTCTTTTTGATCGATTTTTTCCCCTTTCCATTTATTGATGTCCAATTTTTCAAAATAGATGATCTGGAACAAATCGTCATCTGAGATTTTGTTAGGATACATTTTCTTAAATTCTCTAACCATATCAGTGGAATCTTCGTATCCTTCTTCCTGAGCTAATTTATCATTGTTTTTTATTTCTTTAAATGGAAGTGTCTTGACATCAATGACTTCAGCTTCAAAAATTTTCTTTTTTTCTTTAGAAGCTAAATTCCAATAACAATGAAGCCTATCTCCAACTTTTAAAGGGGTTTTCCATAATTTCCTTATAGTCATTGCTTTTTTATTTGTGATTATATTAATGTTCTGACTTCCAAAGGACATAATTGGCATTTTATCACCTTATATTGGAGACTAATTAAAAAATAGTCTTTAAATAAATAATTAAGTAAATCTTAATTATATTATATCTTTAATGAAAAATTAATAAACTTATCTATATTTTCGCCATTAAATGGATAAGTTGTGAATATGAATTTTAGATGCTTCTTTGACCAAATTCTGCAGTTTTTATATTTATGTCTTGGTCTGGATGTACCTCTTTGATTCTTCTTGCAATATCTTCCAAATCATGAGGATTAGGCTCTTCAGCTTCAGCTAAAGATTCATCCAAAACGCATCTGTTTCTAAATTGCTGTATTGTGTATAAGTCACAATCCACTTCATCAACTATTGTAAACAAGTCTTCTTCTGTAAGTAATTTTGGACAATAGGTGGTTCTGCATTCCAAGAAAATGTCCTCATATTCATTTACGATTTCCATGGATTCCTTTACCTTTTCTCCAATATCTGCATTGATGACATTTTTATACTTATCAAAAGGAGCTTTGATATCCATAGCTACATAGTCAACAAGTCCTAAATCCAAAACTGCTCTTAATCTGTCAGGGTAAACTCCACTTGTATCTAATTTGGTTTTAAGTCCTATTCCCCTAACGTATTTGAAGATTTCGATTACATCTTCATATTGGACCAAAGGTTCTCCACCTGAAACCACAACAGCATCCATAAATAGTGCAGAATCATCAATCTTTTCATAAATCTCTTCCAAACTGATTTCAGTTCCCCCTTCCAATATTTCACTGTTACTGCAATAAGGGCATATAAGAGGACATTTTGCTAAAAATATTACAAAGGACATATTTTTAGGATATTCAATTGATGATGTAACTGTTACACTATATTCCATTTTTTCCATCTCGTAATTTATTTGAGTATTTATTTTAATTTAATAATAATTATTTCATTAATAATTATTCGTTTAAGATTTCTCTCATAACACTTAAGAATTTCTTATCTTCTTCCAATGTACATATGCTGATTCTGAAGTAATATTCATCCAATCCTTTAAATGAGGTACAATCTCTTACAATCATTCCTCTTTTCATGAATTCTCTTGTAATTTCCGCCGCTGTAAATCCGGTATCATGAATGTCAATCAGCATAAAGTTGGAATAGGATTTATAGACTTTAACGGATTTCATTTTTGAAATCTCATCGAAAAGGAAATCTCTGCTTTCTATTCCATCCTTAATTGATTTTTCAATGTATTCAGTGTCTCTTATTGTGGTGAGAGCTGCCACATATGAAAGCTTTGTAAGGGAGAAAACAGGTTTGATTCTGTGCATGAATTCGATGATTTCCTTGCTTGAAATACCATAACCGATTCTCATACCTGCAAGACCCATTACTTTAGACATTGTTCTAATTATGAAGATGTTGTCATACTCATCTAAAAGGTTTACATTAGTTGTTTCAGAGTATTCAAAGTAAGCTTCATCTATTACAATCACTGCATCACATACTCCACCTTTGGATTTATTTGTCTTATCCAAGATTGCTCTCAAGTCATCTTGACTGATTAATGCTCCATTGGGGTTATTTGGAGTGCATAAGAATAGAATCTTTGTTTTTTCATTGATTGCATTAAGAACTGAGTCTAAATCCAAGGTATTTGTCTCTAAATTCCATTTAGCATAATTCGGGATTGCTCCATAGGGCTTGAATAAAAATTCATAATACATATAAGAAGGTAAAGGCACTATAAATTCGTCTCCTGGTTCAATGAATGTTTTTGCTAATGTGTCAATAAGTTCATCTGCTCCATCTCCACCAACAATGATTTGTTCTGGCTTGACATTTGAATATCTTGCAAATTCCTTTTTAAGCTCTTCCAAATAAGATTCAGGGTATCTGTTGATGTTTGCAAGTTCAGCTTCAATAGCTTCCTTTACTTTTGGAGATGGTCCCCATGGGTTTTCATTAGATCCTAATTTGATGATGTCTTCTTTTTTTACTCCAAATTCCTGTGCAATTTCCTCTTTGGATCTTCCAGGAACATAAGGGTCTAATTCCTCTACTTCTTTACGTACTTTCATTATTTTACCTTCTTTCAGTGATAAATCGATAATAGTTAGTATTTAAATTAGTTAAAAATTAATAATCAATATCTTAAATTTTTTATAAAAACTTTTAAAAAAAAGTTGATGGATAGATGAAATTATTCATTCTATTCATTACAATTTAAATCAGATGATTTAGTCATCGTATTCATTTGCAAGTTCAACATAGTGTGCTGCATTCCAAGCAATATTGTCTCTTTGTTCTTGAGTAGTCTCTTTAATAAGTTTTCCAGGAACTCCTAATATTAGGCTGTTTTCCGGAAATTCCTTATTTTCACTAACTACTGCACCAGCACCTACAATTGAGTTCTTGCCAATTTTAGCACCGTTCAATACAGTAGCATTCATTCCTATAAGAACATTGTCACCAATTTCACAACCATGAACTACAGCACCATGTCCAACAGATACGTTATCTCCAATCTTAAGTGTTAGATTTGCTGAAGTGTGTAAAACACAGTTGTCTTGTACATTGGAGTTTTTACCAATTCTTATAGGGCCCACATCTCCTCGAATAACTGCTCCATGCCAAATGGAACAATTTTCACCAATTTCAACATCACCAATTACTTGTGCACTAGGGAATATTTTTACGGGTTCATTGAGTTTCATAATATACTCCTCTTTTAGTTTTTTTTTAATTAATTTTTTTAAATTAATTATCTTTAATTTTTAAAAAATTATTTTAAGTTGTTTCATTAATTTTGTAAATTAATAAGAATAATTCTTGATTACTATTTGTTATTCTTTATTTTCTTCTGCTTCTTCTAGAGAGATTTGTCCAGTTTCTTTTTTGTTTTGGATGATATGTTCTTGTTTTACTAAAACTCTCATATCTGATTCTAAATCTTCATATAATAGGACACCCGAACCTATTGTGGATCTCACTCCTATTTTAACTCCTGGACTTAAGCTTGAATTGATTCCAGTCTTTACAGAATCTCCTACAATTGCACCTAATTTACGTCTTCCAGTATCAGTTCTTTTGTTTTTGATTGTTGTCTTAATGGTCTTATTGTCAAAACGTAAATTAGCAATATTTGTTCCTGCTGCAATATTACAGTTTGAACCTAATACAGAGTCACCAACATAACTCAAATGGCTTACATTGGTGTTTTCCATAATGATTGAGTTTTTGATTTCTACAGCATTACCTATGTGGACATTGTCTCCAAAGTAGGAATTTCCTCTGATATAGGAATTAGGTCCAATATCACAGTTTTTACCAATGTATACAGGACCTTTGATATAAACTCCGGAACGAATGAGACTGCCTTCATCTAAAAACACTTCACCATGAATGGTAGCGCCTTCTTCAACGGTTCCTTTTATTTCTCCTTCAATATGATTAAGCAATTTTTCATTGATTTCAATAAGTTCCCATGGTTTTCCAATATCCCTCCATTCTTTAGTGGCCTTATGTCCTTTCACCACTTTTCCATCAGCTATTTGGAGTGATAATGAATCTGTGATTTCATATTCTCCTCTTGGAGAAACTTCTGTCTTATCAATCTTATCAAAGATGTCCTTATTGAAAATGTAAATTCCTGTGTTGATTAAATTGCTTGGAGCCTCTCCTTTTTTAGGTTTTTCAATAATATTTATGATATTATCTCCGTCCAATTCAACTACACCGAATGCACTCGGATCCTCCACTTCAGTAAGCACCATTAGAGTATCTGGTTTTGACTTTTCATAATCTTCAATGATTTCAGTGAGGATATCAATATCTAAGATGATGTCACCGTTAAGAGTGATTAAACTGTCTTCGATAAAGTCTTTTCCATAACCTATAGCATCTGCAGTTCCCTCTAATTTGCTTTGAGTAGCATAACTGATGTTTACTCCAAGTTTTGACCCGTCTTTAAAGTAATTACGAACTATTTCCTCTTTATATCCCACAATAAGGAGAATGTCTTTCACACCGCAATCACGTAGCGCCTCTATATTATATTGAATAATAGGTTTTCCAGCAACAGGCAGCATTGTTTTAGGCTTTGTGAGAGTCAATGGTCTCATTCTTGTTCCTTCACCTGCACTTAAGATTATAGCTTTCACCAAATTCCTCCTAATCGATTATTTTATTTATCATTCCCTTTAAAATATTTTCACATTTTTTTGATTAAAAAAAATTCTTATGTTTTGATGTTATTCTAATTAAATATCAGATACCTTATTATTTATATTACTTCTTATTATATTATAATACTTATTGTTTTTTTAGTTGAATGTTTGATTTTATTTAGGGGTCTAATCGCTGTTTATTTTTTCATTTAAACAGAAAAGTTTTTCTTTTTAAATAAGAATATTGATTTTTTTAGTTAATGGACTTTTAATTGTTGTTTATTTTAGATTTATATGCAAGTAATCACTTGCATGCAAAAAATAATTTATAAGGGGTCTTATATAATAATTATATTTAATAAAAAATTGAAGGGATATTATGCAGAAATCTTTTTTAAAATTTGTTTGCATATTTATTATTGCTATGTTTTGTTTAACTCCTTTAGGTGCCATTGACTTAAATCATGATGATAGCAATAATAAATATGTCAATCATAAAGAAAATGAAATAAATAGTTTAGTAAATGTTTCAAACTCAATTGGTGTTGACATTAATCCAGCTGAAGATGTGGATAAGGATGGCAGCAGTGACAATAAGACAAACATTGTAAATGGTAGTGATGTCAACAGTTCTCAAGTTAATCTATCAAAATCTTGGCCAAATTTAAATGCACATATTGACGATGTTGACTATGGTGAAGCGCCTGTTGTGAAAGTTTTTGCGGATATGGATCTTTATGCTAGGGTTAGAATGGAATGTCCTGATTTTTCATACAATTATGCGGTTGCTATTAAGGACGGTTATATGAAATATCAATTTCAGGAGTATGATTTGAAGCCAGGAACCTATGTGGTCAAGCTTTACACCATTGGAGATTCAAAATTTGATCCACAGGAAATCACTACAAAATTCAATGTAAATAAGATTAAGCCTAATTTTAGGATTAAGTCTATTGATAGTGTTGTTTATGGAAATAATGTTGTAATTAATGTTGATGCAGATAAAAGATTAAACGGCACAGCTAATATTAAGCTGAGCAATTCAAAAACCGTTCCAATTAAATTTGAGAATGGAACTGGTTGTGCAGAGATTGCTAAATTGCATCCTGGACAATATCATGCTGTTGTTGATTATGAAGGGGATGATATTTTTATCCCAGAAAGTTCTGAATCAACGTTTAGAGTATATGGGGATACCAATCCTGAGTTAAGTGTGTCTATTGATGATATTCAATATGGGGAACATCCTATAGTCAAGGTGCATTCAAACAAATCAGCTAATGGAACTGTAATAATTGAATCCCCTCAATTTTCCGAAAGATTTTCTGCACAAATGGAAAACGGCGATCTTGAATTTGAAATGCCTGAAATTAATGATTTAGGCAATTATACTGTTCAGGTCAGTTATTCTGGGGATGACATTTTCATGCCATATGGAGTTCAAAAAGGTTTTGCTGTAGAAAAGGCAGACCCTAAGTTAAGCATTCATGTTGTTGATTGTTACAAATCCGATTCTTCAGTCCAAGTTGTAATTGATGCAGATGAAAGATTCAATGGAAATGTAACCGTAGGATTGGATCAGTATGTTTGGGCTAAGGAAATAGAAGTTGTTAATGGTCATGGACAAGCTAATTATCCAAATTGGTTTGATGTTGGAAATCATACTGCTAGGGCAAGAACTTATGGAAATGAATTTTTCAAAGCAGAGAATTGTTCTTCAAGCTATAATGTTATTGACGGATAATTTTAATGTAATTTTTGAATGAAATTTATTTTTCATTCATTCTTTATTTCTTTAAACTTTTTTTTAGTATTTACTATCTTCAATGTCTCTTTCTTTAAACTTTTTTAGTATTTAATATGCTTTTTTTAATGTCTTCATATTATCTATGGAATTAAGTGTGATTATTGTTCGTGCAATGTCGAATCATATAAATTAAAAAAGTTTTTTATATTAGTTTATACATATTAGGATTATAGTT
>CAJOMK010000038.1 GCA_905235495.1 uncultured Methanobrevibacter sp. | reverse complement strand
ACTAAATATTTAAGGGAGGAATTTCTATCAGCCAATTCAAGATAAGCATAATCATACCTGTTTACAATGGAGAGAAATATCTTCCTACCACTTTGGATTATGTAATCAATCAAAGCATTGGCATTGAAAATCTGGAAATAATCATAGCCAATGACTGTTCCACTGATAATACAAAGCAGATTATTGAAGATTACAAGGAAAGAATCAATAATCAGACAAATAAGGAGACCATCAAATCAATCCATCTGATTGAGAATATGGGTGGAGCATATGGTCCTCGCAATATTGCATTGAATCATGTGAATGGCGAATATCTTATGTTCATTGATTCAGATGACAGCTATCCTTTAGATGCATGTGAAACATTATACAATAAAATCAATGAATATGACTGCGATATAGCCTTCGGAAGATACTTGAGACATTGTCCTGAGGAAAACATCACTAGAAAATCCTACACACCATATCTTGAGAGTTTGGAAAGCTCATACAATGATTATCTTGATGATTTGGTGAATGGATCCAATTTCAAGGGATTTGTTGGATTCCTGTGGAAAAACATAATCAGCAATTTCTTTTATGGAAAGGCAATTGATAATAGAAACAATAAGGAAATATTCATCAAGGACATTAAAAAGGAAAATGATGATGAAATAGCTATCCTAAAGATTTTGCCATCATTCTGGACCAAGATTTATAGAACCGAACTGATAAAAGACAACAACATCAAGTTTCCTGAATGCATTTCTGCAGAAGATTTGAACTTCCTCCTGGAAGCATACTTTAAAAGCAAAAATGGAATATTGTTCCTAAACGATAAGATTGTATATAATTATTTCATGAGATTGGATGTTGAAGAGAAATCCGTTACAAAGAATATCACTTTTAGATTGGTTGATGATTCTCTAAGGGCATACAGATTGTCCAGTGAGCTTTGTGATAAATATAATGTTCAAAATAAAGACCTGTTTTTAAATCCATATCTATTGAATTGGATCAGCTTATGGTTAAGCAGAGACAATTCTAAAGAAGAAAACAGAATATTTCTTAATGAGATTGAATTGATGGAAAAAGGAAATAAGAATGGATTGAAATATAAGTTTATTCTAAAACTCATTAAAACTATGTTAAGGATAAAATCATAAATAAATTGAATGAAAATGATAAAATCCAAAACATATGCACTAAAGTGAAAATTCACAATTTTGAAAATAAACAATTTTTAAATATTATGCTAACATAATTAATTATAGTAAAAAGGAAGTGAGGTAAAATATGAAGGAAGTAATGATTTGGCCAATTTATTTAGATAGAGAAAAATCATTGAATGAAGGCAGAAAAATATCTAAAGAATATGCCGTTCCTGAACCAAGAATAAAGGAAATTATAAAGGCTACCCAAAAATTAAGATACAAATATGAAGCTGAAGAGGATAAGGCTTATCCTGGAGAATGGTATAATAAATCAGGAAGAGTTATAATTACCAGTGATGAAAGCAAAAAGGAAATTCTCATAAATTTATCAAATACAATAAAAGAAATGAGAGAAATGAAAAAAGAAAATAGGTCTTCTAATAAAAAAGGCAAAAAAGGAAAAAGAAGATAATTAATTTATAATCAGCCTATTTTAAAAAAAAAAAACATTAAAAAATAATTAATATTTTAATCAAAAACCATATGTTAAAAAATCATTAAATAAAAAGGCGTTAAAATGACAAAGCAGATACCACCAGAAATGAAAGAAAGATACGAACAGGCTAAGGAGCTTATAGAAAACTCCGATAACATTAAAATCTATAGCCATACTGACTGTGACGGAATATCATCAGGAGCCATTTTGACAAGCATCCTAAAAAAGATAGGCAAAACAGACTTTGATATTGAAATCGTTAACCTTGATGTATTGGAAGATGTTCCAATAGACCATGAATTAACAATATTTTCCGATTTAGGATCTGGACAGCCGGTTGATAAGAATGCAAACAAAGACTCCAAAATACTTATCCTTGATCATCACCCCCCACTTAGAGATATTGACTACTGTGATTCAGTGGACTATGAATATTTGGAAATAAACCCTATTTTTTATGGAATAGACGGTTCACAGGAAATTTGCGGTGGAGGATTATGCTACCTTCTCGCCAAGGAGTTTGGTTTTACCGATTTAAGCTGGATTGGAATATTGGCAGCAATTGGAGATATCCAAAACGGTAAGACCGGAAAATTAGAAGGGCTGAACAGAACCATCCTCCAGGATGCAAAAGAGGAAGGATTGGTTAATGTAATTGAAAATGACTTGTCACTATACGGCAGACAGACAAGACCTCTATTTGTTGCATTGTCATACTTCAGTGATGTTAAATTGGACATTACCAATGACCAGAACAGAGCATTGGACTTGCTTAAAAGACTTGACATAAATACCAGAAATCCAGCAAATGACACTTCAATCAGAGCCTGTGACTTGAATCAAAAGGACAAATTCAAATTGATTAAGGAATTAATCAGCATGATTACAAAAGTGATTCCAAGCAATTATGCAATTCATGCTCCAAAATTGGTTATGGGAGAAAACTATGAATTTGTAAATGAAGAGAAATACACATTCCTAAGGGATGCCTCTGAATTTTCAACAGCAATGAATGCTTGTGTAAGAAATGACAGGACAGAAGTTGCATTGAAGCTATTGGAATTGTCCATAATTAGAAATGAAATCTTAAATGACGATAATGTTTCTATAGACATTGAAAGCGATAGGGCACTTGTCCTTGATGAGCTTGATGAAATCTCAAGAGCACACAGATATTATTTGAGAGTTAATATAGAAAAGGCAGGAAGTTCCATTGTGCAAATGGATAATATCCAATACTTTGATGGTGAAGGAATCAGAAGCAATGTTGTAGGTACAATTGCAGGAATGGCTCTTTCTCAAGGTGATTGGAGAAAACCTATAATTGCATTTACACAAGTAAGTGATGAAAATGATGACTTGAAGATTTCACTCCGTTGCTCTAAGCTTTTAGCTTACGATGGAGTGCATTTCGGATCAATAATAAGGGAAGTGGCTCAAAGTTTAGGTGGAAACGGCGGAGGTCACGATGTGGCTTGTGGAGCCTACATACCTAAAGAAAAAAGAGATGAATTCTTAAATCTAATGAATGACAAATTAGACAGAAAATTAGCTATTGACAATTAGTTCAATAGCTTTTTTATTTTTCATTGCCTATTTTTTATAAAAACCATTTTACATACACTTCAAACTCTTTTTAATAAAATAAAACAATAAAACACATATACTATTTTTTATAAAATTTACAATAATACTTATTAACCACATGTAATGAATAAAAATCTCATTTTAAAAACTTTGCCACCTATCAAATGAACTTTAAAAAAAACTAAAATAAACTTTATATAACATAAAATACATATAATAAATTAACTACAAATTATCTTTTACAAATAAAAGCAAAAAGTGATTATTATGGAGATATTACAAAAAAGAGGAGCATTAACTCACTTTCAAATTTTAGGAGAAATCTCTAAGCAAGAACCAAACCTTAAGCAAAAGGATTTAGCTGAACGTTTAGGAATAACCATTCAAGCAGTTTCTGAAAATATCAAAACCTTGACTGAACTTGGATACATCACTTCCAAAGAGGGTAGAGCACCATATAAAATTACTCAAAAAGGAATCAATAAAGTCAAAAAAGATGCAGTTACCTTAAGAAAGTATTCTGACAGTGTTCTTGAAACCATGACCTATTATAAATCCACTTGGCCTGCAATTGCAAAAGAAGACTTGAAAGAAGGGGATGAAGTAGGATTATATATGGAAGACGGCAGATTATATGCTTCAATCAATGCTCAAACCGATGCATATGCTGATGTAATATTGGATACCAAAAAAGGATTTGATGTTGCTTTAACAAACCTTAAAGGAACTATCGAAATAAAAGAAAGTAAAATATTAATCATTACTTTACCTCCAATCAAACAAGGAGGATCAAGAGCGGTAGACATGGACTTGGTAAAAGAAATCTATGAAAGCAAATACGAAAATTATGGATTAAGTTCCATCGATAAGGTAGCAGCTATCGGTACCACTTCACATGTAGTGGCTAATGCTTTGGGTATTCCAGTAGATATTGAATATGGAGTAAGCGAAGCAGCTCAATCTGCAGTTAGAAAAGGACTTAACGTCTTGATTCTTTCAATTGGAGACATGAGCAAAAACATCAGCAAAGACTTGAGTGAGACCAATATACAATATCAAGTTATAGATGCTAAAAAAACAATTATGGAAATTTAAAAATATATCATTATTTGTAAATTCTTTTCTTTTTTTTTTACTATTTTTAAATTATTTATAAAAAAATTACTATTTTTATAAAAGAATACTAATTTAATATAATAAAAAATTACTATCTTTAAAAATAAAGTTTAAATCATTTGAAAATAGCTATTTAAAAAAAAAGTTGAAATCAAATTAACAAACTAATTAAAAAAAAGTAAAAACTATTTAGAAATTAAATAGCTTTTTCTTCACAATAACTTTGGAATCGGCATTTTCTGCATTTATTAGGATTTTTAGTAGGTATAGGATCCCTTTTATCATCAATTAATCTATGTAAGAAATTGATTGTATATCTTATATTTTCCTCATTTTTCTCATTGAACTCTTCATGCCAAAATATATTGTCTGTTCCTCTTTGTCTTAATGCACCTATGATTTGACGATTATCGTCACCCATCATATTTTTAAATGCCAAACAGTATGCACGAACCTGATTAATGGTTGAAGGAAAAGCTGTAGTTCCAGGCTTATCATCAATAATAATTATCCTATCAGGAGTCATTCGTATTTCGTCAATAAATCCACGAATTCCATCTTTAGCATCAATTACAAACATTTCACGGGATACTATTTCCTCTTCCTTAGATAATTCAAAAGCATCATCGAAACTGGATTCCTGAGCTGTTTCCTTGAATTTTGTCTCTAGGTGAGCATGCTCTTCAGTGCCTAAAGTCATCTCTTTAGTTGGCCCGGCCCTAACACCTTGATAATATTCAAGATACAAACTGTATTCACAGTATCCTTGTGTATTTAACCAACTAATTGGAAAATTAGCTTTTTCATCAATAATACGAACCAATTTATAGTTTTCATGAGGTTCAAAATCTAAAATATTATATTCATTAACAATAAGTTTATTTGCCATAAAAAGCCCCTTAATAAATTAAAAAAGTTTAAAATTAAAATTAATTAAAAAAAAGAAATTTAAAAAATAAAAAAAGATAATTAAGAATTATCTTCTGTTGAAGAATACATCAGTATTCTCTTCAACAACAGTAGTTCTAGTAATGCCATCTAAGAGTCTTGTTTTACCAGTAATTTTTCCAAGAATTACATCAAAAATAATTGGGAACCAGTAAATCTTCGAAAGAGATCTAATCAATGCCTGACTATAGGTGATGGAAAAGTCTCTTCCAAGTCTTCCTCTTCTTGGCACTGTTGACTTAACTTCTAAAAACATTAACCTTTTACCAACAGTTGCACCTAAATTCTTCTCTAAAATTGTGAAATAAGCCAAAATTAAAATTGGAAGAATGAATACAAAATAATGATAAATTTGGAACATATCGAAGTAGTTTATAAAGAAATATGCTAAATATGAAAATATCCACATAAATGCTGAAACTACAAAGAAATCAAGTATATATGCTACAGCTCTTTTACCGAATAAGCCCATCAAATCACCATCTATTCATTTATTATTTAAATAATTATAACATTTAATTCTAACATACTCTTGGAACAGGATCAGCTATAGGAGTTTCCAATATTCTTACTCCACCAATGCCTGTTTCAATCAACACTTTATCATCATCGATTACTTCACCAATAATAGCTGCATCCTTACCATATTTGTCTGTTTTAATAGCTACCAATACTTCTTCAGCCTTTTCAGCCTTAACACCCATTAAAACTTTACCTTCATTAGCAACTTCATATGGGTCAATTCCTAACATGTCAGATGCTGCTCTTACTTCTTCCTTAACAGGAATAGCTTCATCTTGAAGCATTACTCCAACTCCAGATTTACGAGCCATTTCATTTATACAGTTTGCAAGGCCACCACGAGTTGGGTCTTTCATAGCTGTTACTCCACCTACTTCAAGAGCTTTGGAAATAATTCCCCACATTGGCGCCACATCAGACTTAAGTTCAGTTTCAAAACCGAACCCTTCTCTAAAGGACATTAAGCTCATTCCATGGTCACCAACACTTCCTGTAATGATAATCTTATCTCCAACACTTAAGGTTGAATCCTTAATTACTTCTCCTTTTTTAGCAATTCCAATACCAGTAGTTACGATTACAATTCCATCAAGCTTGTCTTGTTCCATAACTTTGGTATCGCCAGTAATTACAGCTACATCCGCTTCTTCACAGGTATCACTTAAAGATTTGATGATCTTGTCCAAATCTTCAATCGGAAAACCTTCCTGCAAAATCATAGCATTGGAAATAGCTAAAGGTTTTGCACCCATAACAGAAACATCGTTGATTGTTCCTGCTGCAGATATTCTTCCTATATCTCCACCTGGGAAGAATAATGGATTAACAGTATGACCATCAGTTGTAACGACGATGTCATAATCGGCAAGAGGGATAGTAGCTCCGTCATCTAAAGCATCTAATCCATATCCTCCTTCAACTGATTTTTTTGATAAATTATTAAGAATGGTTTGTGAGATTAGATTTCCCATAACCTCTCCACCAGCACCATGTGACATTCCTATTTTCATTTTATCTCCTTAAATAGATGAATAATTAAATTAAAGAATAAAAAGCAGATTTTCTTTAAACAATGCCTTCCATTCAAATATTAAAAGATTTTATTTTTATCTTAATATTATATAACAATTATGGTTTTAATATTAAATAAGTATTTCCTATTTATGAGGAGTAGTGCGAGTAAAGCCGAGTAAATTTAATATAAAAATAGTTGAAAAATATAAAAAGAATAAATAGAATTAACCAAAATATATTAGAAAAAATCGTTTGAATTATGTGAAGAGATTAAAGCTCAATAAGCGAATTAACCAAAATATATTAGAAAAAATTATTTAAAATTATTTAAAATTATTTAAAATTAGTAAAAATTAGTAAAAAATGTTTAATAGAAAAATAAAGTAAAAATAAGTAAAAATAAGTAAAAAAAGAATACAGAATTATTCTACGATAACTCCGTTAATAACACCATCTTGACCAGGTCTGGAGGTAACTTTTGCATGACCTAATTCGGTTTCTACAATAGCACCTTTAGTAATGATGTTCCTTCTTACGTAGTTTGGGTTAGCACTGTTTTCAATTACGTTTAAGATTTCTACAGTGTGAGCTTTTCCTTCAGTGTCGATAACATTGATTTTGTTATCTCCAGCTAATTTGTGTTTTTCGTTTCCACCATGAGTTCTGATTTTTCTTAATTTTTTCTCACCTAATCTAGTTTCTGCAGATTCTCTACCTAATTCGCTTTTCCTTTTACCACGGTTTGCAACTCTTCTAGCACCAGATGGAGATCTGGTTGATTTTCCTTGACAAATAGCCATAATAATATCTCCTTATATTATTTTTCCGTAATCTATGTAATTATAAAATATTTTTAATTCCATCAAGATACCCATAAATTTACATAAAGTAATCTAGTGGAATAAATTTTCTAAAATAAAACTCAAAAAACAAGCTGACCGCTTTGCTTGATAAGAGACAAATCCAATAAAAATTCATTTTCAATAATTATTGAAATTTATTTTTGATTTATTTTGTAAATATTGAGAATTAGATTCTCATAATAAGCAAGTTAATTAATGATTCTTACTGCAAGATAAAATAAGAATGTATATATTTATATTCAAAACTATATATAAAGGTAACTATTTTTGATACCTTAAAATAACTTATCTTCAACAAATTCACCATTATTCAATTTTTGAGCAGAAGAATATGCATCAAATATTGCCCATAACCAAAACAATACATAAAGGATAAAGCCTATCAATAAAAGCATCAATACAATAGAAACTGCTGCAAGAACTATGAAAAGGCCACCTTTATTATTTTGACCAATGTACAATTGTCCAAATCCTGGAAAAATTAAGGACAAAATAGCTGCTACAATAGGATTTTTTCTTTGTAGTGGCAACTGTTTGATCAGCATTTGTCGTATTTTCCACCTTAGTTTGAGGAACATTGGTACTTTCTAGATTAGCACCACAGTTAGGACAGAATTTTCCACCATATTTCAATTCAGTGCCACAATTAGGACATTTCTTTAAAGCAGCATCTTCGGCTTTTTTTTCAATAGAATCAGCAATAATCCCCTGTGAAACCTCAACACTTTCATCAGCATCATTTATTAGTTCTTCCTTTTCAGGAATAGCTTCCACATCAGTTAAGTCTGCTCCACAGTTTTTGCAAAATCTGTTTGCATTGTCTTGTTCTTTACCACAATCTGGACATATAACAACTGCCATAATAACACCCCCTGAAATTAATAAATATCATTAACTAAAAAATAAGACCATAAAAAATTAAATTAAATTATTAAATTGATAACCAATTAAAAGAAATTAAATAAATTAAATTAAAATAAATAGAAAAGTTAAATTAAAAATTAAATTATTTCAATTCTATAAAACAGTATCAACATCAGAAATACTATCTAAAACAATGATATCGATGTCTTCTTCATTGACCCCTTTCCTTTTCCTCTTCATCTAAAGTAGAGTTTACAAGAATAGCGCTCATTCCAGCATTAACTGCTCCCATACAGTCAACATCGAGCTTATTTCCAACCATAATACTTTTTTTAACATCACATGCCATTCTTCTGCATGCTTCAATATATATTCCAGGATCTGGCTTTTCAACACCTACTTCTTCTGAAGTGATAACAATATCAAAAAAGTGGTATAAGTTTAATCTAACTAATTTTTCCCACTGCTTAATGGTGATACCGTTTGTAATAGCTCCTAATTTATATCCTTTACTTTTAAGATAAATCAATATTGCACTTGTTCTAGGGAAAGGCCTTAAAAGAGCGAATTTAACGTTGTGGTATGTTGTCATACCAATAGCTACTAAAAGAGGGTCTTCCTTACCTAAAACTTCTTCAGTCAATATATTAAAGTGTTTGGAGTAATTTGAACCTTTCTCTTTAATAATATCTTTTAATAGATCGTATGCTTCATCAGGTTCTAAAGGCAAACCGTTATTACACATACTTTCAATAGCCGCATGTCTTGCTAAATCAGCAAAACTGGAAGTATCTACAAGAGTATCATCAATATCGAAAAATACAGCTTTTGTCATCATTACACCAGAAATATAAAATTCTTTTCTTGTCAACAAATTTATTTACTGATTAATATATTTATTTTATTATTATATATAAATTCCTAATGATTATTTTTTAAGTCAAACATCATTAAATTGTCAGTGATTTAGAATTAAAAGAAAGCATCCAAACTTTGTTGTCTTTCATTGGAAGATAACTCCATCAATCTTTCCTTGTTATAACCTAATGGTTCCATCATCCTTGAAACTGCAGGAATAAGTTGATTTTCAATATAATACTCCTTATCGTATTCGATTCCTTCACTATATTCATAAGGAACCGCCCTTTGACTGATCGAACCTTTGCCTTTGCATATGATATATTGCACAATGGTTCCTTTTCCAACTTTAATTCCATGTGCCTCTATTTCACGGGCAGCAACAACATGAGGACCTACTTGCTTATAATCATCAAGGTTTTTTGTGATTTGAGTGTGGATGATAAGTTCCTTTCTATCCAAATTACCGGATTTTATTTGCTTTAGAACTTTGCTTATGATTTTTTCAGCCTTTTTGACATCCCCTTCCTTTAAAATAGCCATTAAAATCTCTTCCTGAGTTTTCTTAGCAATTGGCGCCCAATCTCTTCTAACAAGTTCAAGACCCTTTGCAATAATCTTTCCATCTTCAATTACAGCATACCTCTTTTTGCTTACAAAGAAACCTCTTCTGTAGAATCCTTCAAATTCCAATTCCATTGTATCAGGTAAAAATCCATTAAAATAAGATAAAAACTTATCCTTCTGTACTTTTATCTCATTTTCAATAGCTATCTGTTCTGGAGATTCATTCATATTTACACCTGAAAAAATAATTTTAATTTATATATAATTATATTATTCTTATCTTTTTAATAATTATGTATTGAATAAATTAAGTAAATATCATTTATTTATCAATAATTCTAAAAACCATCCAATAATCTAAATTATTAAATATCTATCTAATATCTATCAATTAACTATCAATTAACTATCCAATAGATATAAAGAAGATAAACATTTAATATCCAATATCTAAGTTAATAGTAAGAAATAGTTTTATATATTAAACCGAATTAAGCTACAAAAAAATAAATATGATAAGAATTAAAATAGTTAATATGGAATAAAACAGTTTAACTAATATAAAACAATCTATATAAAACCAAACATTGAAGGGATTACTATGGAAGACTCTGAGAAAATTATTATAGAATTCATTAGGTTGTCTAAAAATAGAGAAAAAGTCTTTAAAGCTTTAGAAGGAGAAACATTGAAGCCTACAGATATCAGCAAAAAGACTGGCATTCATAGAAATAATGTCAGCAGAGTTTTAAGTCAATTAAGAGAAAAAGAATTAATTCGTTTATTAAATCCTGAAAATAAACGTGGACGATTATACGAATTGACCGACTATGGTAAAGAAATCTTAAATTTAATGGAATCCAACTAATTTTAAAAAAGAGCTAAAAGGATTAAAAATATAAAAAAATATTAAAATATTAAAACTAATAAAAAAATAAAATTATAAAATAATAAAAAAAATAAAATTAGAAAAATAGTTATATCTCTATTTCTAAAGCTATTGGACAATGATCTGAGCCCATAATATCTGATTTTATATAAGATGCCTTTACATTGTCTTTAAATTCTTCATTTACAAAGAAGTAATCCAAACGCCATCCGACATTTCTTGTTCTTGCTTTGGTTCTATAACTCCACCAGGTATATTGATCATTAATGTCACCATTAATCATTCTGAAAGTGTCAATATAACCATTTTCCAAGAACTTGGTAACCCACTCTCTTTCTACAGGCAAGAAACCTGAAACATCTTCATTATTCTTTGGTCTTGCGAGGTCAATTTCCTTATGTGCAGTATTCAAATCACCGCAAATAACCAAATTATGACCCTTATCCCTTAAATCATTGGTGTAATCAAGGAATGCATCATAGAAATCAAGCTTATATTTGAGCCTATCATCATTCATTCCACCATTAGGATAGTAGATGTTTAAAAGAGTGAATCCATCAAAATCCAATCTTTGAAGCCTTCCTTCAACATCGAACTTTTCTATTGCCATTCCAGAGAAAACCTCTTTAGGTTCGATTGAAGTGTATGTTGCTACACCACTATAACCTTTCCTCTCTGCAGAATTGAAATAGCTTGTATAATATGGAATATTAACTAATTTCTTAGGCAATTGGTCAACTTGTGCCTTGGTTTCCTGAAGGCAAACTACATCTGCCTTTTCCTCATTGAACCAATCAAGAAAACCTTTTCTGTGAATAGCCCTTATACCATTTACATTCCATGAGATAAGTCTAAGCTTTGTCATAAGACCACATTTAATCGAATTTGACTCCTTCTTCCAAAGGAACTTCTCTTAACCAACTAATGTCACTCTTATAAAGCATTCTAATGTCAGACAAATCATATCTGATCATTGCTAAACGTTCAATACCTAAACCAAATGCTAATGCTGGAGTGTCAATGCCTAAAGGTTCTAAAACTTCTGGTCTGAACATTCCACATCCACCAAGCTCAATCCAGCTTTCCTTTTCTTCCAAGTAGATTTCACATTCGGTTGAAAGGTAGGTGTATGGGAAATAAGCAGGTCTGAACCTTACTTTAAATCCTAATTTCTTATAGAACTCTTTTAAGGTACCTAAAAGGTTTTGATAGTTGATTCCAGGAGCTGCAACTAAACCTTCCACTTGATGGAACTCAGGCAAATGCTTATAGTCGAAGGTTTCTCTTCTGAATACTCTACCTACTGAGAAGATTTTAATTGGAAGGTCTCCTTTTGCCAATCTTTGTGTAGATATTCCTGTTGTATGAGTTCTTAAAACAGATCGACGAGCAATATCTGCATCCCACTCATAGTTCCAACCTTCAGAACCAGTATTTCCACCGTCTTCATGAGTTTTTGCAACCCTTTCAACAAGAGCATCATCAGGTAAGTCACAGGTCAATGGATTTTTAACGTAAAATGTATCTTGCATTTCCCTTGCAGCATGGTCCTGTGGCTGGAAGAGAGAATCAAAGTTCCAAAATGTGGATTCCAAATAATCTCCCTTATCTTCAGTAAAGCCCATATTCAAGAAGATTTCTCTGATTTCCTGAATGATTCTTCTTAAAGGATGTTCCTTACCTGGGAAGAATATAGGATATTCTGCATTAATGTCATAAGGTCTGTATTTCAAGTCTTTCCATGAACCTTCTTTCAATTGTTCATGAGTTAATTGGGTAGATTCTTCCTTCAAGTCAAAGCCATGTTCCAAGATCTCATGACCTAAATCACTCAATTCAAAACTATGATAAGTTATTTTGTTTTCAGCAATGAGATTTTTCCTGTCCTTGAGTGCAGATAAACCTTTAGCCATATCTTCATCCAATTGTTCCTTGGATACACTTCCCTTTTCGATAAGTGTTTTCAATAAGGATTCATCATCCCCTAACTTATCTTCGGTGGATTCTCCTACATCAGTAATGGACAATACTCCTTTATCCATTTTAGCCCAACTTTTACGAATCAACCAACCGATGGAAATATTCATTTCCTTCTTTTCAAGATCATCCATACTTGCCAAATCTTTCATAGCCAATTCTTTCTTATTCTGTAAAACCTTTAGGATTCTTCTTTCAGGAAGGCCAATTTCTGCATATTTCTTACCATAATCAGTTAAACTAAATTGTTCATGAACATCTTTCTTTACAATGATAATATCTTTAGAAGCTAATGATCCTGCAGCACTCATAACAGATTTAATGTTTAAACCTGTATTTTGAGCTATTTCTTCAGGAGTAGCATCTTCATTTAGTTCTAACTCTTTTAATAGCTTTTTTTCATAAATATGTAATTCATTAATAATTTTATCGATATTCTCACTCATCTAAACACCAGATGCATTTTTAAAT